>CAYNZM010000014.1:0-28718 GCA_964401725.1 uncultured Oscillospiraceae bacterium | reverse complement strand
CGTCCCAGACGGACTGGCCCGTGCCGTAGCGGTTGTCGAACAGGTGCTTGCAGTCGGCGTCGTTCACCATGACCGCCGGGAAGCGCAGGGTCCCGGCCTTTGCCATCTGCCGGAGGCGCAGGATGCCGGTGGTGGTCTCTTCGCAGGAGCCGATGACCCCGGGGATGAGCTCCGGGAATTTCTGATGCAGCCGGGTGACGAGATCCCCGCCGTCGTCGATGATGATGTTCGGTCCGAAGGACAGGACCCGGTCGATATGCTCGTAGTATTCCGCTTCGGAGCAGCCGTGGACGGCGTGTACGTCGATGCCGCCCGCCGCCACCGCCGCCGCCACGTCGTCCTGGGTGGAGAGGAGGTTGCAGCCCGTGACGTGCATCTTCGCGCCGCCCCGGGCCAGGGTCCGGCAGAGGTAGGCGGTCTTCGCCTCCATGTGGACGGAGAGAGCGATCTTGAGGCCCGTGAAGGGCTTCGTTTTCTCGAATTCCGCCGCGATGGACCGCAGCAGCGGCATATTCGCCTCCACCCAGGCGATCTTTTTCTCCCCGGAGGGAGCCAGGGCGATGTCCCGGATGGTGCTCATGCCGTCACCGCCGCTTTCAGGGCCTCCACCCGGTCGGTGGATTCCCACTTCACGCCCAGGTCCTCACGGCCCATGTGCCCGTAGGCCGCCAGCGGCCGATAGATGGGCTTTTTCAGGTCCAGGTCCCGGATGATGGCGGAGGGCCGCAGGTCAAAGACCTTTGTCACCGCCTCCTGCAGCTTGCTGTCGGGGACGGTGCCGGTGCCGAAGGTGGTCACGTTCACGGACACCGGCGTCGCCACGCCGATGGCATAGGCGATCTGCACCTGGCAGCGCTCGGCCAGCCCCGCCGCCACGATGTTCTTCGCCACCCAGCGTGCGGCGTAGGCGCCGCTGCGGTCCACCTTGGTGGGGTCCTTGCCGGAGAATGCGCCGCCGCCGTGGGGGGCGCTGCCGCCGTAGGTGTCCACGATGATCTTCCGCCCGGTGAGGCCGGAATCTCCCTGGGGTCCGCCCACCACAAAGCGTCCAGTAGGGTTTACATAATACTTGACATCCCCTTTATTCAGCTCCGGCGGCAGAATGGGGGTGATGACATGCTCGATCATGTCCGCGCGGATCGTCTCCAGGGAGACCTCCGGGGCGTGCTGGGTGGAGACGACGACGGTGTCCACCCGGAGGGGCTTGCCGTTCTCGTCGTATTCGACGGTGACCTGGGTCTTGCCGTCGGGCCGCAGGTAGGGCAGAAGCCCGGATTTGCGGACCTCCGCGAGGCGCTTTGCCATCTTCTGGGCCAGGCTCAGGGGCAGGGGCATGAGCTCCGGGGTCTCGCTGGAGGCGTAGCCGAACATCATGCCCTGGTCGCCGGCGCCGTTCTGCAGCTCGGCGTCCCCGCCGCCCTGCTTCTGCTCGAGGCTCGCGTTCACGCCCATGGCGATGTCCGGGGACTGCTCGTCGATGGCGGTCAGCACGGCGCAGGTGTCGCAGTCCATGCCGTATTTCGCGCGGTCGTAGCCGATGTCCCGCAGGACCTCCCGGGCGATGCGGGGGATGTCCACGTAGCAGGAGGTGGAGATCTCACCCATCACGAACACCATGCCGGTGGTGGCGGTGCATTCGCAGGCGACGTGACCGTTGGGGTCCTCCGCCAGGATGGCGTCCAGGATGGCGTCGGAGATCTGGTCGCAGACCTTATCGGGATGTCCCTCGGTAACGGATTCGGATGTGAAAAGATAATGTCCCATAGCGTGTAGGTTCTCCTTTGTAAATGGATCGCAGCAGAAAAGATACCGGGCATCCCGGTGCGATGCAGGTAGGCCTTCGTCGGTTCCGATCCTTTTTTGCTTGTGTTTTCTCCCAAGAAAAAAAGAAGTCTGCCGGAACGGCAGACGACAGAAGCACCGTTCCTTATCTTTCGATTTCCTCGCCGGATTTGGCACCTTTTGCGCCGAAACGCACAGGTTGCCGGGCTTCACAGGGCCGGTCCCTCCGCCACTCTTGATAAGGCTATGCAGTTTTATGACACGAGTTATTGTATCATGGACTTTCACTTTGTCAAGTGTCGGTTGACAAATTTCCGGGTCTGGCGCAAAATACGGTATATGAGACGATTTGTTTTTGTGCTGAAAGTCCTGCTGGTGCTGGCGATGCTGGCCTTCATCTGGGGACAGTCCCTGATGCCGGGGGCGGCGTCGCAGATGGAGAGCGATAGCGTTTTGAAGCTCGTGTACCCCGTGGTGGAGCTGCTGCAAAAGGCGCTGGCCGCCCTGGGACGGACATACGACCCGACTTTTCTCGTGCGGAAGCTGGCCCACTTCACGGAATATGCCGTGCTGGGGGTTTTGATGTTCGTTCTGTTCCTGCAGCCGGAGGGCGGCGGGCGGTATATCCCGCCGATGGGACTGTGCCTTGCCGCCGCGGCGGTGGACGAGGGCCTGCAGTTTTTCGCCGTGGACCGGGGACCGGCTCTGCGGGACGTGATCCTGGACTTCACCGGCTCCTGCGCGGGCATCCTCGCGGCAGGACTCTGCGTCGTGGTCCTGCAGGGGCTCCGCCGCCGGACAACTTGATTTTCGGAGGGAACCCATGGATTTTTCGTATCTGAACCAGCCGCTCACCGTGGGGCGGCTCACCATGAAAAACCGCACGCTCATGACCGCGATGCACACCCTGTACGCCGAAAACGGCCTGCCCTCCCCCCGGTTCAACGAGTTTTACTGGCGGCGGGCCGAGGGCGGAACGGGCCTCGTGGTGGTAGGCGCCTGCCGCTTCGACGGCAAGGGCGCGGTGAAAAGCACCATGGACCTGACCTCGGACGCCTGCATAAAGCCCTGGCGGACCTTCACGGCCGGGATGCGGGACCGGGGCTGCCCCGTGGCGGTGCAGCTCTACCACGCCGGACGCTATATGCGTCAGGCCGCCGTCCCGGACGGGCAGGGAGCCATCGCGCCGTCGGCGGTGTTCACGCCCTTTACGAAGGAAACCGCCCGGGCCATGACATCCGAGGAGATCGACGCCGTGATCCGCGCCTGGGCCGAGGGTGCCCGTCGGGCCCGGGAGGCGGGCTTCGACGCGGTGGAGATATCCGGCTCCGCGGGGTATCTCATCAGCCAGTTTCTCTCTCCTCTGACGAATCGCCGGGAGGATGAGTATGGCGGCAGCTTTGAAAACCGCTGCCGGTTCCCCCTGGCCGTCATTCGGGCGGTGCGAAAGGCGGTGGGGGACGACTACACCCTCCTTCTGCGGTACGGTGCGCACACCCTCGTCCCCGGCGCGGGCGGCTCCGACGAATGCCGGGATTTCGCGGTCCTCGCGGCCCGGGCGGGGATCGACCTGCTGGACCTCACCGGCGGCTGGCACGAGAGCCGCACCCCTCAGCTCACCGGGGAGATGCCGAAAGCCGCTCTATCGTATCTCGCGGCGGACATCAAGGCCGCGGTGGACATCCCCGTGGCCATGGCCAACCGCATGGGGGACCCCCGGGAGGCGGAAAAGGCCCTGGCCCTGGGCCGGTGCGACGTGATCGCCATGGGCCGGTCCCTCATCGCGGAGCCGGACTACGGGAACTTCATGATGGCGGGCACGCCGGAGCGCATCCGGCCCTGCACGAGCTGCAACCAGGGCTGTCTCGCCGGGACCTTTTTCGAGAAACCCATCCGCTGCCTCGCGAACGGCTTTGCCGGACGGGAGTACCGGATGAAAGCCGAGCCGACCCGGGACCCGAAGCGCGTTCTCGTCATCGGCGGCGGCCCCGCGGGCCTGGAATGCGCCCTGCAGGCGGCCCGGAGGGGACATGACGTGACCCTCTGGGAGAAGAACGATAGACTGGGCGGGCAAATGGCGCTGTTTTCAGAGCTCCCGGCCCGAGAGAGCTTCGGGGAGCTTCTGCGCTGGTACGAGCGGGCTCTCCCGGAAGCGGGGGTGAAGCTCCAGCTTCGCAGGACTGCCACCGCAGAAGCGGTGCAGGCCTGCGGCTTCGACGAATGCGTCCTGGCCCTGGGCCGGGGGTATAAGCCCCTTCCGGTGCCGGTGAAGGATAACGCCGTGCCGGTCTATTCCATGCTGGATTTCTTCGAGAAGCGGCCCGTCCTGCCCCGCCGCGTCGCCGTGATCGGCGGGAGCTTCGTGGGCCTTGAGATCGCCCGGCAGGTCCTGCTGGACGGGAGCGTTTCCCCGGCGGACGTGTTCTACCGGATGCGCTTCGGGGTGGAGCCGGACGAGACGATCCATGCCCAGCTGGCCCATTCGGACCGGACCGTGGCGGTGTTCGAGAAGCTCCCGAAGCTGGGCGCGGGGTACGAGCCGGGCATCGCCTGGCCCACGCTGGGGGATCTCAGCCGCTTCGGCGCGGAGCTTTGCAAAAATACCACGGTGGAGGCCATCACGTCTGAGGGCGTGAAAACATCCGGCGGCCTCTGGCCCTGCCAGGCGGTGATCGTCTGTCCCGGCACGGCGGCGGACGATACGCTGGAAAAAGACCTCGCCGGGGTCCTGCCCTGTCATACCGTCGGGAACGCCGCCCATCTCGGCCGCGCCATCGACGCCATCGAGGCGGGATGCGCCCTGGGCTGTGCCCTGTAAAAGAGATATGATATGAAAAACGAAACCAAATCCCGGGATGCCGTCATCGTCCGCACCAGCGTCATCGGCATCCTCGCCAACGTCTTTCTCGCCGCGTTCAAGGCGGCGGTGGGACTGCTCTCGAACTCCATCGCCGTGGTGCTGGACGCGGTGAACAACCTCTCCGACGCGGCGGGCTCCGTCATCACCATCGTGGGTACGCGCCTCGCCGCCCGCCAGCCGGACAAGAAGCACCCCTTTGGATATGGGCGCATCGAGTACCTCAGCGCCATGATCATCTCCGTCCTTGTGCTGTACGCGGGGATCACCTCCCTCGTGGAGTCCGTGAAGAAGATCATCACCCCCGAGACGCCGGACTACTCCGCGGCAGCCCTCGTCATCCTGGCCGCGGCGGTGGCGGTGAAGCTCCTGCTGGGGCGGTATGTGAAGTCCGTGGGAGCGAAGGTCAATTCCGACGCTCTGGTGAATTCCGGGGAGGACGCGGCGCTGGATTCCATCATCTCCGCCGCCACCCTGGCCGCCGCGGGGGTGTATCTTATCTTCGGTGTGTCCCTGGAGGCGTGGCTCGGCGCGGTCATTGCCGCCGTCATCGTGAAATCCGGCGTGGAGATGCTGCGGGAGACCCTCTCGAAGCTCCTGGGGGAGCGGGCGGACGCCTCCCTCGCCCGGGACATCAAGGCCGCCGTCACCGCTTTCCCGGAGGTCCGGGGGGCCTACGACCTGGTCCTCCATAACTACGGTCCCGAGGCCTTCCAGGGCTCCGTCCATATCGAGGTGGCGGATACCCTGTCCGCCGGGGAGGTGGACGAGCTCGTCCGCTGCATCACCGCGGCGGTCTATGAGAAGTTCCAGGTCATCCTGACGGCAGTGGGGGTCTACGCCGTGAACACCACCGATCCCGAGGCCGCTTCTATGCGGGAGGCGGTGGAGGCCGCCGTTCTCGCGGAGCCCTATGTGCTCCAGATGCACGGTTTTTACGCGGACAAGGCCACCCACACCGGGCGGTTCGACGCCGTGATCAGTCTGGACGCCCCGGACCGGGCGGCGGTGCATCACGCGCTGACGGAGAAGGTGAAGGCCCTGTATCCCGAATACGATTTCCTCGTGGTGCAGGACACGGATTTCAGCGAGGAATGAAAAGATCTCCCTCCATGCGCAATGTCATTAAGATAAACGAGCACACCGTTTCCGATGTGCTCGTTCTCGTGAGTGCCGCGCCGCTGGGCTGTGCTCTTATCTTAATGACATTGGGGCGGGGAGATCAGGTTTTGGGGAAGGTGATGGTGAAGGTGGAGCCCCGGCCGGGGACGCTGTCAAGGCCGATGTTTGCCCGGTGCAGCCGCGCGGCATGCTTCACGATGGAGAGGCCGAGGCCCGTGCCGCCGACTTCTTTGGAGTGGCTCTTGTCCACCCGGTAGAAGCGCTCGAACACCCGGTCCCGGTGTTCCGGCGGGATGCCGATGCCCGTGTCCGACACGGTGAGGACCACAGCGTCCCCCCGGTCCTGGGTGCGGACGGTGACGATGCCCCCGGCGGCGCTGTATTTGATGGCGTTGTCGCAAAGATTGAAGACGATGCTGTAAAGGTACTGGGGGATGCCCCGCAGGACGGCAGTCTCCCCCTCCCGAAGGAGGGTCACTCCCGCCGCCCCCGCCTCCGCCGCGAGACTGCCTGCCGCCGCCTCCGCCACCAGGGCGAGGTCGATCTCCTCCCAGGGGATGCCGATGCCGCCGCTGTCCAGCTTCGTCAGGTCGATGATGTCCTCCACGAGCTTCGTCATGCGCTGGGATTCCGTGCGAATCTTCCCGGCGAAGGGCCGGACGTCCTCCTCCCGTGCCATGCCGCTCTCGAGAAGCTCCGCGTACCCGGAGATGACGTGCAGGGGCGTTTTCAGCTCGTGGGAGACGTTTGCGGTAAATTCCTGCCGGATGAGGGAGGTCTTTTCCAGCTCCGCCTGGTCCCGGCGGAGCTGGGTCTGCTGGTTCTCGAGACGCTGCAGCAGCGGCGCGATCTCGGCGTAGTCCTCGTCTCCCACGTATTGCAGGGGATCGTCGAGGTCCAGGGTGTTCACCGGCTCCAGGATGCGCCGGGACAGCCGCTTTGCCAGGGAAAACGCCAGCGCCAGCGCCGCCGCCAGCACCGCCAGCATCGGAACGAGCAGATGCACCAGCATCCGCCATACCGTCGTCTGCGTCGCGGACAGGCGCAGGACCGAGCCGTCCGGGAGACGCTCTGCGGCGTAGAACTGCTTTTCGGAGAGGGTGGCGGAATAACGTGTGCTCTCGCCGTGGCCGGTGGTGAGAGCCTTCACGATCTCCTCCCGTTCCAGGTGGTTTTCCATGGCGGCGGAGTCCGCGGCGTTGTCGTAGAGGACGGTGCCGTCCCCGGTGATCCAGGTGATGCGGTAGTCCTCGTCCTCCAGGTCGTCGAAGTAGTCCCCGCCGTTCAGGGTGACGCCCTGGACGGCCAGCTCCGTTTCGATATGCAGGTGGCTTTTCTGCACGTCCGTCAGAGCGCTGTAGAGGATGGCGAGGAGGATCGAAAAGGAGGCGAGGAATACCGCCAGCGTCACGATCCAGATGGCCCGAAAGATGCGTTTACTCACGATTCGCCTCCAGCCGGTAGCCCACGCCCCGGACGGTCTGGATCGCGCCGCCGCTGGCTCCGAGCTTCGTGCGGAGAGTGCCCACGTGCACGTCCACGGTGCGGGTCTCGCCGATGTTTTCCGCGCCCCAGACGGAGGCGAGAAGCTGATCCCGGGAGAAGACCCGGTCGGGGTTTTCCATGAGGAGCTTCAGAAGGTCGTATTCCTTCAGCGTCAGGGTCAGTTCCCGCCCGTTTTCCGTTACGATGTGCCGGGTGTTGTCCATGACGATGGCACCCCGGCGCAGGATCTCTTTTTCGTCCCGGGGCGCCGCCCGGCGCAGGACGGCCTTAATGCGGGAGAGCATCTCCATCATGCCGAAGGGCTTGCTGAGGTAGTCGTCCGCGCCGAGGTCGAGGCCGATGACCTTGTCGTACTCCGAGCCCTTCGCCGTGGCCATGATGACGGGAAGCTCCGCCGTGGCGGGAGCGGCCCGGAGCTTTTTGAGAATCTCGATGCCGTCCTCGCCGGGGAGCATGATGTCCAGGATCACGAGCTGGGGCGGCGCGGACCGCATGGCCCCCCAGAAGGAACCCGCCTCCGGGAAGCCCACGGCCTCAAAGCCGGAGACGTTCAGGGTGTATACCATGAGGTCGCGGATGCTGGCGTCGTCCTCCACGCAGTAGATCATATCGGTGCCCTCCCGTGGGTGAAAGCTCTCTTACGGATATAATACCACGGCGCTGCCCGGTTGGACAGCGCCGTGTTTGTAAAATCTGTGTAAACGCAAATCAGCCGCCGAAAACCGCCAGCAGGAAGCCCGCCGCCACGGCGGAGCCGATGACGCCGGCGACGTTCGGACCCATGGCGTGCATGAGAAGGAAGTTCGAGGGGTTTGCCCGCTGGCCCTCCTTCTGGGAGACGCGAGCGGCCATGGGCACGGCGGAGACGCCCGCGGAGCCGATGAGGGGATTGATCTTCCCGCCGGAGAGCTTGTACATGAGCTTGCCGAGAAGCAGGCCGCCCACGGTGGCGAACTCAAAAGCGATGAGGCCCAGGACCACGATGAAAATGGTCTGCCAGGTCAGGAAGCGGTAGTACACCGCCGTCGCCCCCACGGAGGTGGACAGGAAGATGGTGACGATGTTCATCATGGCGTTCTGGGCGGTGTCGGAGAGGCGGTCGGTGAGACCGCATTCCTTGAAGAGGTTCCCCAGCATCAGGCAGCCCAGCAGCGGGGCCACGGAGGGCAGCAGCAGCACCACGAACACGGTGACGATGATAGGAAAGAGCACCTTCTGCTTTTTGGAGACGGGCCGGAGCTGTTCCATCTTGCACTCCCGCTCCTCCTTCGTGGTGAGAAGGCGCATAACGGGGGGCTGGATGAGGGGAATGAGCGCCATGTAGGAATACGCCGCGATGGCGATGGGGGCGAGATAGTCCGGGGCGAGCTTGGAGGTGAGCCAAATGGCCGTGGGGCCGTCCGCGCCGCCGATGATGCCGATGGAGGCGGCGACGTTTGGGTCAAAGCCGAACAGGCCGATGGCCATGAGGAACGCCGCGAAGATGCCGAGCTGTGCCGCCGCGCCCAGAAGCAGGCTCTTGGGGTTTGCCAGCAGCGGACCGAAGTCCGTCATCGCGCCGACGCCCATGAAGATGAGCGACGGATACACGCCGGATTTCACGCCGATGTAGAGGATGTCAAGCAATCCGCCGTCGTGGATGATGTCCGTCAGACGGAGCTGCCCGGCGATGTAGGCATCCCAGAGCTCCGGGTGGTACATCTCGGAGCCGGGGAGGTTCGTCAGCAGCATTCCGAAGGCGATGCCGATGAGGAGCAGCGGCTCGAATTTCTTTGCCAGACCCAGGTACAGCAGGCCGCAGGCCAGCACGATCATCACGATCTGCCGCCAGTCCGCGAAGAGCATGTAGAACCCCGAGGTCTGCCACAGGTTTCCCAGGGTGGAGAGGATGTTGTTCATGGGCAGGCCCTCAGAGGACGAGGAGCGTGTCGCCCGTGGCGACGACCTGGCCCTTGGAAACGGCGATCTGCTTCACCACGCCGTCCGCCGGAGCCATGACCTCGTTTTCCATCTTCATGGCCTCGATGAGCAGCAGCACCTGACCGGCCTTCACGGCGTCGCCCTCCTTGACGTGGATGGCGAGGATATTCCCCGGCAGAGGCGCGGAGACGACGGTGCCGGCGGCGGGAGCCGGAGCCGCGGTGGGGGCGGCGGGAACGGCGGGGGGAGCCGGAGCGGCGGGCACGGGGGCCTTGGCGTCGTATTCGTCCAGGAGCATGGCCTCGCCGTGCTCCACCTCGACCTCGTAGGTCCGGCCCTGCAAAGTGATCTTATATTTCATATCGCATTACTCCTTGATCTCACGGATGGAAAGAAACCGCAGCTCGTTCAGAGGCAGCTGCAGCTCGTCGGCGGTGATGGCCATGAGCATGGCGGCGGTGCGGGGATCGGTGTCATAGAGCTTCAGCTCGCCTGCGGAGCCGGGTGCGGCCGGCCCGGCGACGGTTGCCGGCGCGGGGGCGGGGACTTCCGCCGCGGGCGCGGGGGCTTTTGTCGTCCGGTCGCCCACGGCGGTCATGAGCTTGATGATGAGCATCAGCAGAACCAGCGCGAAAAACACCACGCACATGCCGAGGATCGAATAAATGAACGCTGCACCGAAGCTCATGTCAGTCACCCATCCTCTCGATGCGGTAGGAGCAGACGCGCTCCTCCCGGGCCTTCCGGTCCGCGAAGAACTTCTCCGCCACCTGGGGGAAGGCGATGTAGCTCAGCACATCCTCCTCGCAGCGGGCGGCGCTGCCCAGCTCCGCCGCGGCTTTTTCATAGACGTCCGTCGGCAGGGTGTCGGCGTAGCGGCCCTGGATGGGCTTCTCGCCGCCGAGGATCTTCGCCCGGACCTCGGGGTTGATAGGCGCCGGGGTGCGTCCGTACTCTCCGCGGCAGTAGGCCCGGAGCTCCGCGCCGACGTTCTTGTAGCGCTCCCCTGCCAGGACGTTCTGCACGGCCTGGGTGCCGACGAGCTGGCTCGTGGGGGTGACGAGGGGCGGATACCCCATGTCCGCCCGGACCCGGGGCGTCTCGAGAAGGACCTCGTCGAATTTGTCGAGAGCGTTCAGCATCTTGAGCTGGCTCAGGAGGTTCGACAGCATCCCGCCGGGGATTTGATACGTCAGGCACTGGGTGTCTGTCGTGAGGGAGATGGGGTTCAGCGTGCCGTCCTCGATGAACGACGCGCGCACGGGCTTGAAGAACTCCGCCATCCGCATGAGGGCCTCGCTGTTGAGGTCGATCTCATAGCCCAGCTCCCGCAGGGCAAAGGCCAGGGTCTCCGTGGCGGGCTGAGAGGTGCCGCCGGAGAAGGGGGAGATGGCGGTGTCGATGACGTCCGCCCCGGCTTCCACGCCCTTGAGGTACGTCATAAACGCGAGGCCCGTGGTGCAGTGGGTGTGCAGCACGACGGGCAGGTCCGCCGCGTCCTTGATGGCGGAGACGAGGTCGTAGCAGCTCTTGGGGGAGAGGATGCCCGCCATGTCCTTGATGCAGATGGAGGAAACGCCCATGGCCTTGAGCTCCTTCACCATGGCAACGTAGTTTTCCAGGGTGTGCACGGGGCTCGTGGTGTAGGAGATGGTACCCGAGGCCATCGCCCCGGAGTTCACGGTCTCCTCGATGGCGACCTTGAGGTTATCGGTGTCGTTCAGGGCGTCGAAAATGCGGATGATGTCGATGCCGTTGCGGACCGAGGCCCGGACGAACCGGCGGACGACATCGTCGCTGTAGTGTTTGTAGCCCAGGATGTTCTGGCCTCGCAGGAGCATCTGCAGCTTGGTGTTCGGCATCTTCGCCCGAATTTTCCGCAGGCGTTCCCAGGGGTCCTCGTTCAGATAGCGCAGGCAGACGTCGAAGGTGGCGCCTCCCCAAACCTCGGCGGAGTAGAACCCGGCCTGGTCCATGGTCTCGAGGATGGGCTCGAACCTGTCGTAGGGCAGGCGGGTCGCCACCAGGGACTGATTCGCGTCGCGCAGCACGGTTTCGGTGAATTGTACTTTCATGGCTCCTCCTTTTCGGATCAAACTGTGCGAAAAGAACTTTGTCCGAAAATTATACCATTCGAATAATTGTTTGGCAATACGGATTCCCGGGTGAATAACTTAACGATGATGACAAAAAAATATCAGACAAAAAATGTTTGAGCGACCCCGTTTTTGGCGACGCTTATGCCGTATACATGCACAGAGGCGGACGAAAGCCCGCCAAACGCCGAAACAAAATCACCAAAAAACTCCGAGAAAGAAGGTTTTATTTATGAAGAAATTCACCGTCAAGAAGCAGATCGCCGCGGCGGTCCTCGCGGTCCTCGTAGCGGCCGGCCTCGGCACGGCGGCCCTGGCCTCCAGCGACCCCGTGGGACAGCTCCCCGCCGCACAGACCCAGTTTCGGCAGACCGTGAGGCCCGAGGACGTCCCCGCCCTCCCCGACGGCGAAGAGCCCTCCGGTGAGCCCAGCGGTGAGATGGCCTCCGGCGAAATGCCCAGCGGCGAGATGGGCGGACAGACCGCCTCCGGTGAGCTGGGCGGCGCGTCCGGTGCGGCTGCGGGCCGCACCGCCGCGAACACCCTGACCGCCGACGCCTCCGGCGCTGCCTACAGCTCCACGGTGGGCGGCGAGAACGCGGTCCTCGTCTCCGGCAGCCATGTGACCCTCACGGACGTCACGGTCACGAAGACCGGCTCCAGCTCCGGCGACAGCGCGGATTTCTATGGCGTGAACGCCGGTGTCCTGGCGAAGGACGGCGCGACCCTCACCATCGCCGGCGCAGACATCACCACCGATGGCACCCATGCCAACGGCGTCTTCTCCTACGGCGCCGGCACCACGGTGAACATCTCCGACTCCACCATCATCACCAGCGCCGCGAACTCCGGCGGCATCATGACCACCGGCGGCGCGGCTCTGAATGCCGTGAATCTCACCGTCAGCACCTCCGGCAACAGCTCCGCAGCCATCCGCTCCGATCGGGGCGGCGGCACCGTCACCGTCAGCGAGGGAAGCTATGCCGCCAGCGGCGTCGGCTCTCCCGCCATCTACTCCACCGCGGACATCACCGTCTCGGATGCTGTTCTCAGCGCCGCGAACTCCGAGGCCGTCGTCATTGAGGGCGGAAACTCCGTCACCCTCGTGAACGCCGACATCTCCGGCAACAACGCCAAGCTCAACGGCCAGTCCACCGTGAAGACCAACGTCCTCATCTACCAGTCCATGTCCGGCGACGCCTCCGAGGGAAGCTCAACCTTCACCATGACGGGCGGCTCCATGACGGCAGGCACCGGCGCGATGTTCCACGTGACGAACGTCACCACCACCATTAACCTCTCGGGCGTGGACTTCACCTACGCCGCCGACAGCGACGTGTTCCTGGACGCCTCGGCTGATTCCTGGGACGCCGCGGGCAAGAACGGCGGCATCGTCACCCTGAACCTGGACGGCCAGGACATCATCGGCGTCATCACCGCGGACAGCGCTTCCAGCGTCGCCGTCAACCTGAAAAACGGCTCCACCTGGGTCCTCACCGGGGACAGCTATGTGACGAGCCTGAGCGGCGACACCTCCGGCATCGACCGGAACGGACACACGCTGTATGTCAATGGCGTCGCCTGGAACGGCTGAATATAGATCGCAGGCTTCCATTCTCCTTCTCCCCCTTCTCTTGAAGAAGCTGCCTCCCTCCGGGGAGGCGGCTTCGACGTTTTTTGGGGGCTGAGACCCGAAGATTATTGTAAAATTAGCCCAATGAATTGACAACCGGGCCCATTTCGTTTATAACTGTTGTATACCCACGACCTCCGTTGAGAGGAAATTTTTTAGGAGGAATACCAAACATGAAGAAAATCCTTGCTCTTGCACTGGCTCTCGTGATGGTCCTGGCCCTCGCTGCCTGCGGCGGCTCCAAGACCGAGACTGCCGAGGCCCCCGCCGCCGCTCCTGCCGCGGCTCCCGATGCCGCTGCGCCCGTCGCCGGCGGCGCTACCTGGGCCGACTACCAGGCCTATCTGATCGAGAAGGCCGGAGCCAACGCTCCCGATCTGGACGAATTCAAGGCCCAGGTCTATGCCATCGGCAGTTGGGAAGAGATCGACCAGACCGTCTCCCCCTGGGACCAGATGTTCACCACCATCGGTCTGTCCACCTGGGAGGAGTTCCAGGCCGGCAACGTGAAGGAACCCGCTGTTATGGGCGGCCCGGACGCTTCCGCCTCCGGTGAGATGGCTGCCGACGCCGGCGCTGCTTCCGGCGAGCCCTCCGGTGAGGCTTCCGGCGAGGCCTCCGACGAGGCCGGTGAGCCCCCCGCCAGCGGCACCATGGCGAACAGCGCCCACGGCGGCACCCCCGGCGCTACCTCCCAGGCCGACTACCAGGCGTATCTGAAGGCCTGGGTCGACGCGGAGCACACCGTCAACTCCACCATGACCGATGAGGCCGTGACCGAGTTCTATGCTGCTATCGACGCCATGAACTTCTCCGAGAAGCCCGGCGATATGCTCTTCATGAACATGCTCGTGACCGGCTCCGCCATGACCTACGACGAGTTCGTGGCCGCGAATGGCGTGTATTGATCCGACGCAAAACCGCATAGCGAAGGCCGATCCCACCCGGGGATCGGCTTTTGCTGTTCCGCGCATTGACAGAGCCGGAAATATCCTGTAGGATTAGAGAAAAGGAGGCGGATCGGCATGCGTGACAAGGAACAACGAAAGGCCCGCCGCGAGGCCAGGCGGCAGCGGCAGCGCGAGCAGTGGCGCGACCATCGCGCGGCGACCGTGGTCTATTTTCTGCTGCGGCTCATCGTGGTCGAAGCCCTTGTCATGGCGGCTGTCCGCGGCGCGTGGGAGAGCGTGTTCATCTGCGCGCTGACGCTTATCCTCTTCATGCTGCCGGCTTTTGTGGAGAAAAACTTCCGCGTGGACCTGCCGGATGCGCTGGAGATCGTCATCCTGCTGTTTATCTTCGCGACGCAGATCCTCGGTGAGCTGCAGGCGTGGTACGTCCGCTTCCGCGGCTGGGACACCCTCATGCATACGACGAACGGCTTTCTCTGCGCGGCTATCGGATTTTCCCTCGTGGACCTTCTGAACCGGAGCGAACGCGTGGGGATAAAGCTCTCGCCGCTGTACCTTGCCATCGCCGCGTTCTGCTTTTCCATGACCGTGGGTGTGCTGTGGGAGTTTTTTGAGTTCGGCGCGGACCTGTTTTTCGGGCAGGATATGCAGAAGGATACCGTGCTCCACGCCATCCGCTCGTCCTATCTCGACCCCACGCTCTCGAACAAAAAGGTCGTCATCGACGGCATCACGGACGTTGTCGTGAACGGGCAGTCCCTCGGCGTCGGCGGTTACCTCGATGTCGGCCTGTACGACACCATGAAGGACCTGTTCGTGAATTTCCTCGGCGCGGTGGTGTTCTCCATCCTCGGGTACTTCCATGTGAAGACCCGCGGCGGTCATCCCATCGCCAAGCGCTTTATCCCTGTCGTCCTCGGCAGAGAGGACGGGGAAGCTCCCGACGATAACGATTGCCCCCCTCAACAATGAGGGGGGCATGATTTTATATACGTTGTTACGCGATGCCGTGCTGGCGGAGGACGTCCGCGATAATGTCCACCGCCTCGTCGATCTGGGCCTCGGTGTGGGTGACCATGAGGCTGGTGCGGAGCAGGCACTCATGGGGTGCCGCGGCGGGAGGCAGGGAGGAGTTCACATATACGCCCCGGTCGTAGAGCTCCTTCGCGATGGTGAGCGTGGGGATGGGGTCGTAGGTGTAGATGGGGACGATGGGGATGCGCTCGCCGTTTGACTCCCGCATGCGGATGTGCCGCTCGGTAAGCTTTTCCCGCATGTAGACCGAGCGGGACTGCAGCGTCTCGGGAAGCTCTGGGTGGGCTTCCAAAATCCGCAGGGCTGCCAGGGCCGCGGCGCAGCTCGCCGGCGGGATGGAGGCGGAGAAGATGAAGGGACGGGAGCTGTGCCGGACATAATCCGCCACCCGGGCCGGCGCGGCCATGTACCCGCCGAGGGAGGCGAGGGATTTCGAGAAGGTGCCCATGTAGATGTCCACCTGATCCTCCAGCCCGAAGTAGCTCGCGGTTCCCCGTCCGCCCTCGCCGATGACGCCGAGGCCGTGGGCGTCGTCCACCATGACCCGCGCGCCGTATTCTTTCGCGAGACGGCAAATCTCCGGGAGGTTCGCGATGTCCCCCGCCATGGAGAACACGCCGTCCGTCACGATGAGGCATCCGGCGGTCTCCGGCACGGTCTGCAGCTTCTTCTCCAGGTCCGCCATGTCGTTGTGCTTGTAGCGCAGCATCTTGCCGTAGGACAGGCGGCAGCCGTCGTACAGGCTCGCGTGGTTCTCCCGGTCCATGACGATGTAGTCCGTCCGGCCGACGATGGCGCTGATGATGCCGAGGTTCGACTGGAAGCCCGTGGAGAAGGTCACGACGCCATCCTTCCGCAGGAATTTGGCAAGCTCCGCCTCCAGCTCCAGATGCATGGTAAGGGTGCCGTTCAAAAACCGGGACCCGGAGCAGCCGGAGCCGAATTCCTCATAGGCGCGGATGCCTGCGGCGATCACGTCCGGGTGGGTGGTGAGGCCCAGGTAGTTGTTGGAGCCCAGCATGATGCGGCGTTTGCCCTCCATGATGACCTCGGTGTCCTGCCGGGACTCCAGAGCGTGAAAATAGGGGTAGATGTTCCTCTCCCGGGCTTCGTCCGCGAGGGAGGGCTCGTAGCATTTGGAAAACAGGTCCATAGCATATCCTTTCCGGGCGCGAGGCGTCCGAACTACATCAATTATTTTAACTAACTTAGTACACTATAACACCCGCCGGATGCATCTGTCAAGAAAAGGAAAAGCGCCCCGGCAGGCTGCCGGGGCGGTCACGGAAAAAGCGGAGCTCAGCTCTCAAAGGGGAAGGTGTAGGGAAGCTCGTACTTATCCCGCAGGGCAATGAACTCCTTCTGCACGGCCTCGCCCACGGGAACGCCCCGGTCCTTGCGCCAGAGCCAGGTCATATGAGCCTTCTCGCCGGGGGTGTAGATGCGGTCATGGCCGGGAGCCTTCCGGGAGGCGCGCAGCTCTCGCAGGATGTCGCCGGTGATCTTGCGGAAGGTGTCCCGGCCGAGGAAGGCCTCGGGGTCGATGACGATGAAGAAGTGGCCCAGGTGATAGGGCTGCTTCTCCCCGTTCGGGCCGACGCCGGTGAGGGCCTTCAGGAAGGGTCCGGCCTGGAGCGCCGCGGAGAGGATCTCCACAACCGTCGCGTAGCCGTAGCCCTTGTAGCCCGCCAGCTCCTCCCCGATGCCGCCGAGAGGCGCGAGAGCCGCCTTGCCCTGGGTGAGATCCACCAGGATCTGGTCGCTGTCCGTCATGGCGGAGCCGTCGTGGCCGATGACCATGCCGGCGGGGGTGGGCTGGCCGCTGCGGGCGTAGAACTCGATCTTGCCCCGCTGGGTGATGGAGGTGGCGCAGTCCAGGCAGAAGGGGAAGTCCTCGTCCGTGGGCATGGCGACGGTGAGGGGGTTCGTGCCGAGCATGTTCTCCACGCCGAAGGTCGGGGCGATGGAGGGCCGGGCGTTGGTGCCGGTGATGCCGATCATGCCGGCGTCGGAGGCCATGGTGGCCCAGTAGCCCGCGATGCCGTAGTGGGTGGAGTTGCGGATGGCTCCCATGGCCATGCCGCAGGTCCTGGCCTTCTCGATGAGGGCCTCCATGCACTTGTAGGAGGCCACCATGCCCATGCCGTCGTGGGCGTCCGCGACGATGGTGGTGGGGGTCTCCTTCACGATCTCGTACTCCGTGACAGGCTTCTGGATGCCGGCGTTGATGCGGTCGATGTAGATGGGCTTGAAGCGGTTGCAGCCGTGGCTCTCGATACCCCGGCGGTCGCTCTCCATCAGCACGTCCGCGCAAATTTTCGCGTCGTCCTCGGGAACGCCGACGGCCTTGAAGACGTCCACCATAAAGCTGCCGATGAGGTCGAAGGGCACATAGGGCCGGGTCTCGGGGTCGTGGGTCATGTTCAAATCGGTGATCTGCGCCATGGGTAGTTCTCCTTTTCGGTTCGATAATCAAAGTTTTCCGGCGCGGCGGGCCAGCTCCTCCGCCAGAGCCGCGCATTCGTATACCATGCCGTCGCAGTGGGTCTTTTTGTCGCCGCCGCGGGCCTTGTCCATCCGCAGAAGGTCCGCGCAGTCCAGGCAGTTTTCGTGAGCCTCCCGCAGACGGCGGTGGTACTCCGCGACGGTGGGACCGTCGTCCACGCCGAGAAGCCCGAGGGCCATGAGCCCGCCCGTGACCGCGCCGCAGACGGACGCCCGCTTCATGCCCGCGCCGAAATTCGACGCCAGGCGATAGGCCGTGTCTTTGTCCATTCCCGCCGCCGCCGCGAAGGGAACCAGGACCGCCTGGGCGCAGTTATAGTGCCGCGCTTCGTCCTCCCGCAGGGCCTCCGCCCGCGCAAGAATGGGGCTTTTCTCGCTGTTTGCCATACATGGACCTCCCGGGTCGTGTCGTTTTCTCTATCATACCCCAAATCCGCGGCTTTCGCAATGGATTTCCCGCGGGAAGTATGATACAATACATGCGATCACTCACCAAGGAGGACGCCATGTCCGAAAAGCATAACATCTGTCTTCTGAACGATTCGTTCCCGCCCGCCATCGACGGCGTGGCGAACGTGGTCGTGAACTATGCCCGCCACATCGAGGAACGCCATGGTCATGCCGTGGTGGTCACCCCGGCCCATCCCGAGGCGGACGACGCGGCGATGGGATTTCCCTTTCCCGTCCTCCGCTATCCCAGCGTGGACACGCGAAAGCTGGTGGGATATGTGACGGGCTTTCCCTTCTCGCCGGAGCTGGCCAGCGGTCTGCGCCCGGAGGGGATCGAGCTTCTCCACGCCCACTGCCCCATGGTGTCGGCCCTGCTGGCCCGGGAGTTCCGGGACGTGCTGGATGTGCCGGTGGTATTCACCTACCACACGAAATACGACATCGACATCGCCAAGGCCGTGAAGGGCAAGCTCCTGCAGGAGACCGCCATCCACGCCCTGGTGCAGAATATCAGCGCCTGCGACGAGATCTGGGTCGTCAGCCGCGGTGCGGGAGAAAACCTCCGCTCCCTGGGTTATGAGGGGGAGTACCGGGTCATGGAAAACGGCGTGGACGTGCCCCGCGAGCGGGTGTCCGACGCCGTGACGGAGGCTGCGGTGCAGGGCTATGACCTCCCGGCGGAGGTCCCGGTGTTCCTATTCGTGGGCCGGCTCATGTGGTACAAGGGCCTGCGGATCATCCTGGACGCCCTGGCGGCCCTGAAATCAAAGAACATCCCCTTCCGCATGGCCTTCGTCGGCGACGGCGCGGACGGGGACGAGATCAAAGCCTATTCCCACAAGCTCGGCTTGGACGGTCTGTGCTTTTTTACCGGCGCTCTCCGGGACCGGGACGCTATCCGCGGCTGGTACGCCCGGGCAAATCTGTTCCTGTTTCCCTCCACCTTCGACACCAACGGCCTCGTGGTCCGGGAGGCGGCTGCCAGCAGACTTGCCGCGGTCCTCATTGAGGGAAGCTGCGCTGCCGAGGGTGTCACGGACGGGGTGAACGGGTATCTCATCGAGGAAAACGCGGCCTCTCTCGCGGCGAAGCTGGAAAGCCTCTGCGGGGACCGAGGCGCCATGCGCACCGTGGGCGACGGTGCGGCCCGGGACCTCTATATCTCCTGGGAGGAGGCCGTGGACCGGGCCTGCCAGCGCTATGCCGTGGTCATCGACCGCTGGAAGTCCGGGGAGTACCGCCGGACCTGGCACCCCAGCGACGAGCTGTTCCGGGCCGAGGGCGAGCTGATGACCGCCCTCGGCCATGTGGAGGAGCGGGGCGAGGAGCTGGAGCAGCGGCTGGACGATCTGCTCTCCCGGGGGCCGCTGTACCGCACGCTGGAGAGGTGGTGGCAGTCGTGAACACGGTCTGGATCGAAAACGCGAAGGGGGCTTTTGCGGCTCTCTACGGCGCGAAAAAGGCCGAAAAGGTCTGCGCCGCCGTGATGCCGGGGGTCATGCGGGATTTCCGCGGGATGCTGGAGCGGGCGGCGGCAGGCTCCGCCGTGCAGGAGACGTACCATTTGGACGACGGACGGGGCGACGTGCATCTGGAGGGCCGGCGGGAGGCCGATGGGCTGTACGTCACGGCGCTGACCGTGGGCGGCAAGCCCGTGGACCTGGGCGAGCCGGCGCTTCGGATCTAATACTAATCCTCGACTAAAACCTGACATTCACGCCGGGTAAATCACTGCCATACTTCGTTGTCGTCCTTGACGGGCGCCAGCCCGCCTGCGTCCTCCGCCTCGTCTGGCGGCGATTTCCCTCGGCGCTCGGTGTCAGCTTTCAATCAAGGATTAGTATGAACGATCAAACATAGCAAAAGGGAGGCGTTTCGCCTCCCTTTTCGGTTTGAGGTCAGCGTCGTCCGCCGGGACTGCCGGGACCTCCGGGACCGCGACCGCCGCCGGGACCGCCCTTGCTGCCGCCGGGACGGGGCCCGCCGGAGCGCGTGTCCCGGTTGAGCTGCACGCTCCGGGGCACATCCATGGACCGACGCTGGGGCTCCATGCGGCGGGGCATGGATACCCGCCGGGGCTCCGGGGCCCGGGGCATGGGTTCCCGGCGGATGGGCGCACGGGTGATGTGCCGGGGCGGGGCATAGTGGTAGCGGGGACGGAACAGATCGTGCAGAACATCCCCCAGCGTCCAGCGCCGGGGAGCGCGGATGCGGTTGGCGAGGGACAGCGTCGCGAGAGACGCCATGGCCGCGGCGACGAAGGTTCCGTCGCTGTTGAAAACGGAGCTTCCGGCGTACTGCCCCAGGTCCACGGGACTGTTCCCGCGGTAGATGAGGACCTGCATGCCGTATTCCGTCAGGGCCTGGGCGATGTATTGGGCCTGCTCGCCGGTGAGGGCCTGGGCGATCTGCGTCGGCGCCAGGCGGAGGAGGCGCTTGGCCTCGCTGTCGGTGTAGCCGAGGATGTCCTCCAGCACATCGTCGGCGTAGCTTTTCGCGCAGGTGCCGATGGAGTAGAGGATCACGCTGTAATCCGCGGGACCCGGGTCGGCCTGGGGCATCACGGGAATGGGGTCGGAGGAGACCTCTCCGGGGAGGGCGGCGTCGACGGGGGAGCCGCAGGAGGCGCAGAACCGCGCGCCGGGGGTCAGCTCCGAGCCGCAATAGGCACAAAAAGCCATGTCGTTCGCCTTTCTTTCGATAGATTAACGGTATTTTATCACATCCCGGGGAAAAGCACAATTCCTATTTGCAGGACGGCATTGGCTGTGCTATCATGGGACGGAAGAAAAAATGATTTCGGGAGGTCAGGATATGGACTTTTCTGCCGCCAACACAACTCTCTGGAACGTCGTTGTCCAGCTGGGCATGATCGCCGGTGCGATCCTGCTTGCGAATTTCCTCCGCCGGAAGATTTCTTTCATCCGCGGCAGCCTCATGCCCACCGCCGTCATTGCGGGCTTCATCCTGCTCCTTCTGAAGCACCTCGGCGTGCTGCCCGTGGACAACGAATTTCTCGAGCTTCTGGTCTATCACTGCATCGCCCTCGGCTTCATCGCCATGAGCCTGCGGGTCAGCAAAAAGACCAAGACCGACAAGGGCGATCTCACGGGCCTCAAATCCGGGGCCGTCATCGTCAGCACCTATCTCGTCCAGGCGATCACGGGCCTTGCCATCACCCTGCTGCTGGCGTATACGTTCATGCCGGACCTCTTCAAGGCCGCGGGCATCCTGCTGCCCATGGGCTACGGCCAGGGACCCGGGCAGGCCAACAACGTCGGCATGACCTACGAGGCCTTGGGCTTCACCGGCGGGCGGAGCTTCGGCCTTGCCATCGCCGCGGCGGGGTATATCTGCGCCTGCGTTGCGGGCGTGGCGCTGCTGAACGTCCTTGCCAAGCGCGGACAGGTCCGCCCCAAGGGCGAGGAAAAGGCTGAGGACGTGGACCTCTCCTTCTTCCGGGACGAGGGCGAGATTCCCACCGCGGACTCCATCGACAAGCTCTCCGTGCAGCTCGCCATGGTCCTTGTGGTGTATCTTGCCACCTTCCTCGCTACCTGGGGCCTCACCTCTGGCATCGCGGCCATCTCCGCGGGCCTCGCGAACACCGTGAACACCCTCCTCTGGGGCTTCAACTTCATCATCGGCTCCGCCCTGGCCATCGCCGTCCGGGCGCTGCTGGAAAAGGCGAAAAATGCCGGTCTTGTGCAGCGGCAGTACCAGAACAACTACCTGCTGAACCGTCTGTCCGGGTTCTTCTTCGATATCATGATCGTGGCGGGCCTTGCCTCCATCGACCTCCAGGACCTGCGGGGCCTGTGGGTCCCCTTCGCGCTGCTGGCGGCAGCCGGCGGCGTCGTGACCTGGCTGTGGCTGAAATTCGTCTGCAGGAAGGTCTACGGCGGGTACTATTACGAGGGCCTCATCTCCATGTACGGCATGCTGACCGGAACCATCGGCTCCGGCATCCTGCTGCTGCGGGAGATCGACCCGGACCTGCACACCCCCGCGGCGAACAACCTTGTCATCGGCTCCAGCTTCGGCATCATCCTGGGTGCGCCGGTGCTGGTCCTCGTGGGTCTTGCGTCCCGGTCGGCAATTATGTGCTTTGTGACCATCGGCCTTGCCCTCGTCTACGGCGCGGTGCTCACCCTCATCATCTGCAAGGCCGGAAAAAAGACCTCGAAAGAATAACCTCCGCCCATGCAAATGCCCCGATCCGTTTATCGCGGATCGGGGCGTTTTTCGATTTTTCAGCGCTTGCGGTCGTGGAGCAGGTCGTCCTTGATGCTCCAGAGCTTCTGGGATAGGTCCACATAGTAGTGGTGCGGGTTCTCGAAGCGCCGGACCTCGTCCCAGAGGGTGTCCAGCTGGGCGGCGCAGTAGGCTTTGATCTCCGGCAGGGTCGGGCGGTCATAGACCAGCGCTCCGCCCTGGAAGATGGGGACCATGAGCTCCTTCGCGGTGAAGTTCGTGAGGGTCTTTTCCTTCCAGGTGGCGTCCGGGTCGAAGATGGTGAGGGGCTTGGAGTCGTCCACCTTCTCGTCGTACACGCAGAGGTAGTCCGCCAGGGCCTTGCCGGTGTCGCTGGCGAAGAAGCGGTAGATTTTTTTGAAGTGGGGGTTCGTGATCTTTTCGATGTTCTCGCTGATCTTGATCTTCGGCTGGATGCTGCCGTCCTCCCGCTCCACGGCGGTGAGCTTGTACACCCCGCCGAACACGGGTTCGCTGCGGGCGGTGATGAGCCGCTCGCCCACGCCGAAGCAGTCGATGCAGGCTCCCTGCCGGATGAGGTCCTTGATGATGTACTCGTCGAGGGCGTTCGAGCAGGTGATGGTGCACTCCGTCCACCCGGCGTCGTCCAGCATCTGCCGGGCCTTGCGGCTGAGGTAGGCCAGGTCCCCGGAGTCCAGGCGGATGCCGCATTTTGTGATGCCCAGGGGCTTCAAAATCTCGTCAAAGGCGCGGATGGCGTTCGGGATGCCGGACTGCAGGGTGTTGTAGGTGTCCACGAGCAGGGTGGCGTTCGTGGGGTAGGTGCGGCAGTAGGCCCGGAAGGCGTCGAGCTCCGAGTCGAACATCTGCACCCAGGCGTGGGCCATGGTGCCGCCGGCGGGCACGCCGAAAAGCTGGTCGGACAGGGTGCAGGCCGTTCCCGCGCAGCCGCCGATGAAGGCCGCTCGCGCGCCGAGAATGGCGGCGTCGGAGCCCTGGGCCCGCCGGGAGCCGAACTCCAGCACGGCCCGTCCGTCCGCCGCGCGGCAGATGCGGCTGGCCTTCGTGGCGATGAGGCTCTGGTGGTTCAGGGTGCAGAGCATGTACGTTTCGAGGAGCTGGGCCTGGATCGTCGGGGCGCGGACAGTGAGGATCGGCTCCCGAGGGAACACGGGCGTTCCCTCGGGCACGGCCCAGATGTCGCCGGTGAACCGGAAGTTTGCGAGATCGTCGAGAAATTCCTCCGTAAAGAGGTTCCGGCCCCGGAGGTATTCGATGTCCTCCGGCGCGAAGTGGAGGTTTTTGACGTATTCGATGACCTGGTCAAGACCCGCGGCGATGGCAAAACCGCCGCCGTCCGGCACGGTGCGGAAGAACAGGTCGAAGTAGGTGATCCGGTCCTTCATGCCGCTGGCGAGATAGCCGTTTCCCATGGTCAGCTCGTAAAAATCGCAGAGCATGGTAAAATTGAGGGATTTGACGTTTTCCATAACGCAGCCTCGCTTTCCGTGTTGGGTGAAGTATACCACAACCGTCCTGGCTTCGCAACCATTTGTAAATCCATGTAACAGCTTGTTTCTTGCAATCCGGGCGCGGCACCGGTATAATAGCACCGTAACATGTATAAGTATGCCCAAAGGAGAATGGAATGGAACTCACCATGGATCGCCAGAAGGAGCTGGAGGCCCTGTGTCTCCGCTTCCGCCGCGAGGTCCTGACCGCCATCCACAAGGCGCAGTCCGGCCACCCCGGCGGCAGTCTTTCCGTCTGCGAGATACTCACCCTGCTCTACCAGCACCGCATGCACGTCCCCGCCCCCGACGACCCCCACCGGGACCGCCTCGTCCTCTGCAAGGGCCACGCCGCTCCCATGCTCTACCGCAACCTCATCGAGAAGGGCTTCCTGCCCGCGGACTGCATGGACACCCTGCGGCAGCTCGGCTCCCCTCTCCAGGGCCACCCCACCACCCACACCCCCGGCGTGGATATACCCTCCGGCCCGCTGGGCATCGGTCTTGCCGCCGCCCAGGGCATGGCCATCGGCCTGCGGATGAATGCCTCTCCCGCCCGGGTGTACGCCATCCTCGGCGACGGCGAGCTGGACGAGGGAGCGGTCTGGGAGGCGGCGGCCTCCGCGCCGAAATTCCGGCTGGATAACCTCTGCGCCGTCGTGGACTACAACAAGGTCCAACTGGACGGCACCACCGACGAGATCATGCCCCTCCGGGACCTGGAGGCCAAGTGGCAGGCCTTCGGCTGGCATGTCATCCGGGTGGACGGCCACGACCTGCGGGCTCTGAACCGGGCCTTTGACGCCGCGGAAGCCACGAAGGGCGTCCCCACCGTCCTCATCGCGGACACGGTCAAGGGCAAGGGTGTCTCCTTCATGGAGGGCCAGGCGGGATGGCACGGCAAGGCCATCGACAAGGACAGCTATGACAAAGCCATGGCGGAGCTGGGAGGTGCGTGCTGATGGGAAGCTCCATTCGTGACATCTACGGCGCGACGCTCGCGGAGCTGGGCGCCGAAAACGAGAATATCGTCGTGCTGGACGCCGATCTCTCCGGCTCCACCAAATCCAAGGTCTTCGGACAGAAATTCCCCGACCGATTCTTCAACATGGGCATCGCGGAGTCCGATATGGTCTCCTGCGCCGCGGGACTTTCCACCATCGGGAAGATCCCCTTTGTGAACACCTTCACCGTGTTCCTCACGAGCCTAGGCCTCATCGCCACCCGGGCCCAGGTGTGCTATGGCGATTTGAATGTCAAGCTCGCCGGAGCCTACTGCGGCATGTCCGACGCGCTGGACGGAGCGACCCACCACGCCACCGAGGACATCGCCATCATGCGATCCCTGCCGAACATGCGGATCGTGGTCCCCTCGGACGCCGAGTCCACCCGCTGGGCCACCCGCTGGGCGGCGGAGCATGCGGGTCCCGTGTACCTGCGCCTGAGCCGCACGGAATACCCCGATCTCTACCCCGCCGGCACGGAGTTCGAGCCGGGGAAGGGCAGAATCGTCCGGGAGGGCACGGACTGCACCGTGTTCGCCATCGGCATCCTGGTGCATAAGGCCCTCGAGGCGGCGGAGGCTCTGGCGGCCGAGGGGATCAGCGTGCAGGTCGTGGACCTGCTCTCCGTGAAGCCCATCGACCGGGAGCTCGTCGCCGCCTGCGCGAAAAAGACCGGCGCAGTGGTCTGCGCCGAGGAACACCAGGTCTTCGGCGGCGCGGGAAGCGCCGTGGCGGAGGTCCTGGCCCATGAGGGCATTGGCACCCCCACGGAATTCATCGGTATTCAGGACGTTTTCACCGAGACCGGCAAGTACGACGGTCTTCTCAAAACTTACGGCCTCGACGCGGAAGCCGTCGCAAAGGCCGTCAAAAAGGCTGTGGATCGAAAATGACACGCTTCTTCTGCCCCGGCCGCACCGAGCTTGCCGGAAATCATACCGACCACCAAAAAGGCCGCGTCATGGCCGCTGCGGTGGATAAGGGCATCACCGCCGAGGCGGAGCCCAACGGCCAGAACGTCATCCGGCTGTTCTCCAAGGGCTTTGCTCCCGTGCAGGTGGACCTGGCCAAGCTATGGCCCGAGGACAGTGACGCCGGTTCCTCCGCCGCCCTTGTGAAGGGCATGGCGGCGATGCTGGAGGAGCGGGGCCTCGCCCTGCGGGGGTTCGACGCCCGCCTGGAGAGCAGTATCGCCCCCGGCGGCGGACTGTCGTCCTCCGCGGCCTATGCCGTCCTGTCGGGGTGCATGATCGCCCATTTTGCCGAGGGCTCTCCGGCGGTACCGCCGGAGGACCTGGCGCGGTATGCCCAGAAGGCGGAAAACCGCTTTTTCGGCAAGCCCTGCGGCCTCATGGACCAGCTTGCCTGCGCCATCGGCGGCGGCATCTACATCGACTTACTCGAAAACAAGATCCTCCCCATCCGCTGTGATTTCGACGCGCTGGGCTACGCCCTGTGCCTGACGGACACCCACAGCTCCCACGCCGGGGCCACCCCCGCCTATGCCGCCATCCCGGCGGACATGAGCGCCGTGGCGGCGGAGTTCGGGGAACCTCTGCTGGCCCGGGTCCGGCAGCCGGAGTTCGAGGAACGCTGGCCCGAGCACCGGGACGACCCCCGCTGGATGCGGGCCCGGCACTTCTTCGACGAGAACTGGCGCGTCGCCGCCATGGCGGATGCCCTGGGCCTGCAGGACGCGGAGCGGTATCTCGACCTCATGAACCAGTCCGGCCGCAGCTCGGAGAACTACCTCCGCAACATCGTGGACGAGAACGGCTGCGGCACCGCGCTGCAGGTGGGTCTCGACGCCGCGGCGAGGCTCCTGGAGGGCAAGGGTGCGTGGCGCGTCCACGGCAGCGGCTTCGGCGGCTGTGTGCAGGCTCTGATGCCCGAGGCAGAGTTCCCCGCGTATCAAGACGCCATGGACGACCTCTTCGGAGAGGACAGCTGCCAGCGCATCCGCATCAGCCAGCGGGGCGTGGGCCTTCTGGAGGACGAGGAGACCCTATGAAAATTTTCGCGCTGATCCTGTTTCTTGCGACATATATATTGCTGATCGCTCTGCCGAAACACCGCCCGTGGATCGCTCTGGCCTCCGCGGCGGTGTTCGTCGTCACCGGCATCCTGCCCGTGGGGGAGGTCCCCTCATCGGTGGACTGGAACATCCTCATGATGCTCACCGGCACCATGGGTACGGTGGCGTTTTTCATCGAGTCGAAAATGCCGAACCGCCTGGCGGACCTGTTGTTGACGAAGACCCCCAACGTCATGTGGGCCGCGGCGGCACTGTCCGTGTTCGCGGGGGTGGTGTCGGCCTTTATGGATAACGTCGCCACGGTCCTTATGATCGCGCCGGTGGGCGTCGCCATTGCCAAGCGCCTCAATATCTCTCCGGTGCCGCTTCTCATCACCATCGCTGTGTCGTCGAACCTGCAGGGAGCGGCGACCCTGGTGGGGGACACCACCTCCATCCTACTGGGCGGCTACGCGAATATGGATTTCATGGACTTCCTGTTCATGAACGGAAAGCCCAGCATCTTCTGGGCGGTGGAGCTGGGGGCTCTCGCCACGGTGCCTGTCATCCTGTTCATCTTCCGGCGGGAGCGCGGCGCGATCCCCGCGACGGAGCCAACCCCCGTGAGCGACTATGTCCCCTCCTGGCTTCTCGTCGGGAACATCGTTCTTCTCATCGGTGCGTCCTTCATCCCCGGAAAACCCGCTGTTACAAACGGCCTCATCTGCCTGGTGGTATTTCTCGTGGGCGCGGTGCGGTCTCTGCTGAAAAACCGGGACGGGGCTTCTGTAAAAAATGCCCTCCACGAGATCGACTACGAGACGCTCCTGCTCCTGGCGGGGCTGTTCATCGTCATCGCCGGCGTCACCGAGGCCGGCATCATCGCGGACATCAGCGATATTTTCGTTCGGGTCGGCGGCGGGAACCTGTTTTTGCTGTATACCCTCATCGTGTGGTTCTCGGTGCTGATCTCCGCCTTCATCGACAACATCCCCTATGTAGCCACGATGCTCCCGGTGGTGACGGGCATCGCCGCCGCCCAGGGCTTCGATCCCACGGTGCTGTACTTCGGCCTGCTGGTGGGTGCGACCCTCGGCGGCAACCTCACCCCCATCGGCGCCTCCGCGAACATCGCCGCCATCGGCATCCTGCGCCGGGAGGGCTGCGAGGTCAAGACCTCCGACTTCACCCGCATCGGCGCACCGTTCACCCTCATCGCCGTGACGGTGGGATACCTGTTCTGCTGGCTCGTCTGGGCGTAAAAAAACGACAACAAAAACCGCTCGCTCCCACAACCGGGACCGAGCGGTTTTCAGTTGTCGTGTAAGGCGCAGGAAATTCGTCCAAGACGAGGCGCAAGATTCTGCGGGCAAGGAGCGTACTTTGTGTACGTGACGCCGCCCGCAGGTTCTTGCAACGAAGTATTGGGCGGATTTACAAGCCGAAATTACTCGACGAAGTCGTCGCCCTCGATATAATCCCACGCTTCCATGCCCGCCATACGGCCGGAGTTCAGGGCCCAGGACATGGTGGAGCCGGGGTTGTAGAAGCAGTACTCGCCGCCGAAGACCACATTGGCGGTGTCGGTGCCGCAGGCAAACAGGCCGGGGATGGGCTTGTCGTCGGAGGCACGGAGGACCTTCATGTCGTGGTTGACCTTGATGCCGCCGAGGGAGCCGTAGCCGGAGGGGAAGTGACGCGCCACATAGTACTTCTCACCCGTGATGGGACGGAGCCACTTGGCGGGCTTGCAGAAATCGGCGTCGTAGCCGCCGGCGAAGCTGTTGTAGCGCTCGATGGTCTTCTTGAGGGTCTTCAGGTCGATGCCGGTGACCTCGCAGACCTCCTCCAGGGAGCTGCATTCGTAGAAGTTGTTCTCCTGGGGAGCGTCGGCATCCTGGTACTGAACGCCGTTGTCCGCCATGAAGACGGAGTTCTCGGCGGCGGACTTCACGCCGGAGAAGTAGAGCTCCTTCTCGTACTCCCACTTGTTGAGGTCCTTGACCGCGTGGTGGTAGGTGATGTAGTCGAGGCCGTGCTCCTTCATGTAGTCGATGCCGTACTGGCCGATGATGGAGAAGGCGCGGTGGCCGGCCTGAGCGTTGATGGCGTTGCCGGTGAAGGTGGTGTTGTTCATGATCTGCTCGTTGATGATGC
>CAYNZM010000013.1:0-28719 GCA_964401725.1 uncultured Oscillospiraceae bacterium | reverse complement strand
TGGATAAACGATCTGGCTACGTTGGATGACCCCCGCGCCAGCGGGTTCGTTCAATCTCGGCAAGGCTGGCAACGCCAACCGAAAGGAGAGTCTACTATGGCGATTACTAAAACAACGATCTATCCGGGACAGCAGCCGACCGTTGAGCAGCTTGCGGAGATCGAGGCTGCAAGTCACAGAAGGGTCTCGCCGGACGAGGACACGCCGGAGCTTACGCCGGAGCAGTACGCAGAGATGGCGGCTATTGCAAAAGCCCGACGAGAGGAAATGAAAAAGCCTGTTGTTTCGATTCGTATATCCCCGGCGACGCTGGAAAAGGCGAAAGCGACCGGGAAAGGATATACAGGATTTCTAAGCCGCCTTCTGGATAACGCAATTAACGATCCGTCTATGGTAAGAAAAAGCCTTTGATCACGCACGGCATGACCTGCATCTCCTGTTATGGGTGGTGCGGGTCATGTTCTGCTCTCTCGCAGTACATGACCAGCCTAAACCGCCCGCCGCTGGCGTAGGGGTGGCAGGTTATTAGCGTGAGCATATCCCGTCCCGGTTGGATCAGAACGGCGTCAATGTCGTTCGGCTCTATGATGCGGATCTCACAAACCGTGTAAGTCACCGTCTCACAAAGGTTTGTGATGGTGACGGTATCACTGACCACAACCTTGTCCATGTTCAGGAAATATGGCGCTCCATTCCAGCCACGATGACCGGCAATCACGCAGTTTGTATTCCCGCCGCCAATGGGGAGGCTGGTTTGGGACAGGTGCGCTGTGCCGCTGACCAGGTGGCCATAAGTTGCGCCGAGATAGATAGGCATTTGCAGATTGATGGAAGGTGCCTTCAAATAAAACCTGTCAGTATGAATGCTGGAAAACAAAAAAGGCAGGCACCACACGAATGTGATACCTGCCTTGATCAACATATGAATTTGTACTTGATTATGGACGTTATCTGCCGAGGCTGTGTCCAAAATCCATCTTGAGATGCAGCTTTTACGTTTTGTGGGCTGTTTCCAGTTGGAGCCAGTCAGCCGCAAACCCGCATGAATACTGAGTTTTTTGTATCTTGCACATACCCTTCTTTAGAAACACGTGTTCAAAGAGTAGTATATACAAGACAGCAACAGGAACGATCGGTCATTTACCGAGTTGTGGATAAGAGTAAATCTCCTCGATGGCAACCAGCTTAACCTCTCCTTGCTCCTGCTTCTCTAAAAGACTGCTTGAAAAGCCGCTTTTCGAGAAAATGTAGTAAAAACATTCATCGGCGGCCGTTGTGAAGAGGGCTGCGTAGTCCCGCAGGCAATCCAGCTCATCGCAGCCGACCGCCTCATTTTTGAACTTACACGAGCCGATCAGATACTTTCTTCCGGCGCCGGTATTATCCGGCTTTGTTCCGAGGGCGACGATATCCACCTGCACTTCCTTTTTCTGCTTTGGATCCGGACCCCACCATTCGCCGATCTCCTGGAGCTGAAGGGGGAGCTCCGGCGCATAGTATATCAGATACTGCTTGCAGATGTCCTCAAAGACGAGCCCCATATAGGCGGATAGATAGCTTCCTATGGCGGCGTCATAGATCCGTGCGATGCTGCCCGAGCTGATGGCCAGCATATTACCGGGCACGAAACGATACCAGAATCGAAAGAAGTTGTCAGCGATATGATAGGTCGTTTTCCTCGCGTGCTTCTGCATGACGGGCAGGCGTTTCTGCACAATGCCCAGCTCTGTCAGGCTCTTGATGTACTTTGTGCACACCGACGTGTCGATGCCGGTTTTATCCGAGATCTGATTGAGCCTGGTCGCGCCGCCTGCGATGGCGGCAATGACCGCATTATAGATCGCGGGTTCCCGCAGCTCCTGCTTCAGAAGGTTTTCCGGTTCCTCAAAAAGATAGGCGGAAGAATCAAAGAGATTCTCCAGTAATGCGTCCTTGATGCTCCCATGAACATCCAGCTTGTTGATATAATGAGGGATACCCCCAGTGATCCCGTAGATCAGGGCGTTTTCGGCGGGGGATAGCTCAGGATGGAATCGCGCGGCATCCAGATAGGTGAGAGGCAGCAGCTTGAACTGCGCGGTCCTCCTGCCGAACAGAGGACTCTTTTCACTCAGGACCTTTTTCTCCATAAAACTCATGGAGGAGCCGCACAAAATGAGATACAGCTTTGAATCGCTCCAGTCATGATCCAGAAGGTGCTGCAGACGGGAGGTGATGGAGGGATCGGCTTTTACCAAATATGGGAGCTCATCGATCACGAATACTACGCGCTGCGCTTTGGCGATCCGGGTGATCTCGGCGAAGGCCGCGTCGAAGGAGGCATACACAGGCGCTTCCAGGGCATCGGGATTCAGAAAGCAATAGATCGCCTTGGAAAGAGCCTCCAGGTTTTCCCGCGCATTGCTTTTGAGCGCAGGGAAGAAGATCGTTGGCTTGTCCTTCGCAAATTCGCTCATCAAAGCAGTCTTTCCGACCCGTCTGCGTCCGTAGATGATGACGCACTCCATGCGCTCGCTTTGATAGCGCCTGTTCATTTTACCGAGCTCGTTTTCGCGGCCGAGAAACATGATTTGCCCTCCATTACTGAGACATGAGTTACTGAATTACGAGTTACTATCTTATGGGTATCATATCGCGTTTGAAGACGGAAGTCAATACGATTCTGCCGATACAGGGTTAACAGAAGCGTGAAAGAGGTCCGGGTCCGGGGTACTGCGGCAGTATCCCGGACCCGGAGTCACTGATAGATGAACTATTGGATCATTTATAAGCAGAAGCTCGGGTTTCCAGGTGTTGGCTGCACCCGCGCGATAGCCGTTCAAATGATGTTAGCAGGTATAAAAGTGTTTTTCTGGTCAATGGGAAAGGGTCGATCCGTCATGCAGATGATGCCGCCGCTGCCTACAGGCGTGCCTGTCTTTTTCAGGACCTCAAACGATTTGACGGCCCGCCGATCCGGCTCAGACGCTTTCTTGATTTCGATCGGATGAAGCTCGCCATTCTGCTCCACGATCAGATCGATCTCCTTTTGATTCCGATCCCGGTAGAAGGACAGAGCGGCCTGCGCTTTATCATAACTGTAGGACCTGTATAACTCGCCGATCACGTAGTTTTCAAAATAGTGGCCGGAAGCCGCGCCGTTCATGAGCGTGTCGCGGCTTGTCCACGAGGACAGATACGCGCAAAAGCCTGTATCGCAGAAATACAGCTTCGGCGTTCGGATCAGCCGCTTCAGCTCGTTGTTCGCGTAGGGCTCCAGCAGGAAGACGATTCCCATCGTCTGCAATACCTTGACCCATTCCTTCGCGGTCACGGCGGATACGCCCGCAGCCATCGCCAGGTCATTGTAGTTCAGAAGCTGACCGGCAAACGCCGCGCATGCGCGCAGCAGCTTACGAAAACCGACCGTGTCCTGGATACCGTTATCATCCACGGCATCACGCATCAGGTATGTGTCGATATACGAATTCCAATACTCCGCCGACTGTTCTTCGTCCATGAGGAGCATCTCCGGCATACCGCCCTTCCAGATGTGCGAGAACACGTCCAGCACATTGTTTTCGGGGAACAGGCGGCTTCGCTCGGTCAGAGAAGAATACAAAAAATCAAGAGATTTTTCCGGCGTGATACGAAGTTTTTCCCGCTGGGAGAGGCTCATCAGCTTCAGCACGCAGATACGGCCGGCAAGAGAATCGCCCGCATTCTTTATGAGCTTCCTGCTCTGCGAACCGGTCAGCCAGAACAGGCCGCGCTCGTCGGATTCGTCGCAGAGGATCTTGATCGTCTCGAACAGCTCCGGCGCTTTCTGCACCTCGTCGATCAGAACAGGGGGCTTATAAGTCTGAAAAAACAGCTTCGGGTCGCTCTGCGCCAGCTCCCGATCTCGGCTGTTGTCCATGGAGACATAGACGCGCCGCTGATCCTGCGCCAAATGTCTGAGCATGGTGGATTTACCGACCTGCCGTGCGCCGACCACCATGACGGCTTTGAAAATGGAGCTCATGCTCAGGAATTTTCGTTCCAGATCGCGTTTGATATAGTCCACAAAACCACTCCCAGGCTGATCTAAAGTCAAACTTATATTAGCCTAATGCGCGTCAAAAGTCAATCGAAAAAGGCATGTGTGAGGCGAAGCGCTGTGTCCAAGTAGTTCCGGCAATACCTCCGCTCCCTCAGGGGGTGGGCTATCTTCCGCAGCACTTTTTATATTTCTTACCGCTCCCGCAGGGACAAGGTTCATTTCTGCCGATTTTCCTCTTTGGGGCAGCGCCTGAAAGACGCTGTATGAGAAGCTGACCTACCTTTTCACGTCCCCCGTATGGAGCCAAAATTTTTTCTATTTCCGGGCGGCTGTCCGGAATATCCTCAACCTTCTCCGGGATATCATCCAACAACACGAGCGGATTTTCTGTCTCTATCGGTTTCCACCCCCTCAGGACAGGGTTTGGCATGACCTGATACAGCTTGTTCCCCAGTATTCGAAAGCATTCGATCTGTTCTATTGTACGGAAATGGATCTGTCCATATTGTTCCATGCGGAGAACTTCCATTACCCAGGATCTGCCTTCGCACAGGGCTGTCGGCTGAACGAGCAAGCAGTCATGCACAAGCTGTTCGGCCCATTCATTGTCAAGCCCTAACTCTGTCCTCCCGAAATCCATGATTGCGTTTACTTCCGGAATATCCGGTGGCTTCGTCTGCGAACCGAGGATCGCTTCTTCATCACGATCGCAATAGGGGACGGCGATCCGGGCGGAGATGAATTGTTCAAAATCATCTCCGCCAAGAGCGACCAGATGCTCTGTCACAAGCTCCGGCTCTTCCACGCCGTCCTTCATCACACAGCAATGGTTCCAGAAAATGCTCTCATTGCACTGCCTCAGAACTCTCTCGAACTGTTTAGCGGTTACCTCCGGATGCCATTCCGCTATTTTATCCATCACGAATCGTACAGGCACAGACCAGTAGTAATTTGCGAAAGCCCCGAAAAGAGCGCCAAGTTTTTCACCTGTCATGATGTTTACCTCACTATTTCTTCAGCAGTACAAGGGGAAGATCGTCTGCTGGTCCTTTATATACTCATGTATCCAAGCGACCCTTGCAAGCTGCATTTTCTTAAGTATATTGTGATCCAGGAGCGAGGTCAACCGTTTTTTCCGCGACGGACTCTTTCGCGGCGCGAGGATGAGGTCATTCATAATTGTGGGTCGATTCGTCGATTATGTAGTTTCGTCTGAATGACTTATTTTAAGATGGCGGAGGTACACCAAGGTCGGAGGCGGCTTCCATCTTGAAGCGATCCATCGCCTCGCGGGCGTTGGGGTTCACGAGATTGTTAGAACTGTTGGACATTTCCTTTGCACTCCTTTCTCGATCATTGGACAGCGCGCTGCGCAGCTGTCCAATGTCGGTCCGGCAGCGCATCTGCGTCGTCCGCGTATAGGTTCTGCAGTTCCCGCCGGAATATCAAAGGAAATTTTTGTGAATGATTTTTTGCGGCTCAGGATGCCTCGCCGGAGGAGGTGTCCGTGAGCTCCGATGCGTTCACGCATATCCCCCGGGGGGAGGTGTCCACGTCGATGCGGCCGAAATTGTCCCGGGCCTCCGTCCGCAGAAGGTCGATCATGCTGATGTTGTCGATGGGCGCTTCCGACGCCGGGAAGACCGGCTCCTTGTCCGCGAAAACGCCGCCGGCCAGGGTCCCGCTGTAGTTGCTGGTGCAGACTCGGTAGAGGGTGGTCTCGTCCCGGAGGTCCACCTCCGTGCCGTCCGCGAGAGTGATGCGGAGGATGGTGATGTCCGCGTTCCGACCGGTGCCGGAGGCCTCGTATTCAAAGGTCAGGCCGGACATCTGGTCGCCGTAATTGCCGTTTCGGAAGCCGTTTATGAGCTGCTGAGCAAGCTCCGGGCCGGTGAGGTCGTAGACGAACAGGGAGTTGCAGAACGGCGCGATGGTGTAGATGTCGCCGGCGGTGAGGACGCGGGTATTTTCCCCCGCGGGCAGGCGGAAGCTCGTGCGGATGCCGCCGGAGTTGTAGAACGCCGCCACCGCGCCCTGGGCTTCCGTGGCCTGGAGCATCAGCCCGGTAATCCAGTTCCCGGCATAGGACGCGCCGTTGTCCCCGGTCCTGGTCTGGTCCACCGGGGTGTCGATGTAGCCCAGGACCTCGCTCATCTCATCCCCTATATCGTCCCACGCGGCGTGGGAGATGGACAGGACGGTCCCGTCCAGGACCCCGGCTTTTTCCACGACAACATAGTCTTTCGTGAAATCCACCCGGGTGTCCGTCCCGGCGTAGTAGAGGTTCGCCGCGAGGATGGGGATGTCCGGGTCGCCGGCGAAATCCCCGATGGCGTAGGCGGGAACGGTCCCGTCCGGGTCCGCGCTGTATTCCTCCACGCCCCAGTCAAATTCGTGATTGCCAAGGGCTATGGCGTCGTATTCCATGGCGTCCATGGCCGCCCGCAGCGCGGAACCGAACTGAAGGTTCGACACCGGCGTGCCCTGGTAGGTGTCGCCGCCGTCCAGAAGGAGCACGTCCGCGTAGGCGTCGTCCGCCCGGGCGTCGTTCACCACCTGGGCGATGTAGGCCAGGCGGTACTGGAAGGTGGCCTCGTCCCCGGTGGAGGTATCCATGAGATACCCGTGGACGTCGGTCGTCTCGATGACCCGGATGCGTATCTTGCTATCTGACTCCCGGGATGCCTCCGCCGAGGCCGACGCCTCCCCTGAGGCAAAGGCAGTCACGCCCATCACAAGGGCCAGCAGGCAGAAGACCACAGCGATGCGTTTGATCTTCTTCGTTCCTTCGTCTCCCTTTTTCCGGATGTATTAAACATTTTACAACGCCCGACGGAGGCTGTCAATTCGTGGGGAAGCGATTGCCCTGTTGGCAAAATTTTCCGCGCTTGTTCTTTCCGGGAAGATGTGGTAATATAATCTTTTAGTAGTAGACATAACTGTTGCGGAGGAGTTTCCATGAACATATTTTACGGCATCCTGCTGGGACTTGTGCAGGGGGTGGCGGAGTTTCTGCCCATCTCCAGCTCCGGACATCTGGCTCTGATCGAAAACATCCTCGGCGCGTCCGGCAGCGCCGCGGTCGCCGCCATGGACGACAGCGCGTTTTTCAATATTATGCTCCACCTCGCCACCCTCGTGGCGGTCATCGTCGCCTATTGGCCCGACGTGCGGGATATGGCGACGGAGTTCATCGCCATGGTGCGGGGCGTCGCAAAGCATGAATCCCTTGCCGCCGGGAACATCCCCGCCCGGAGACTGATCCTCATGATCATCGTCTCGACTCTGCCGCTGTTCATCGTTCTGCCCTTCCGCCACAAGATCGAAGCGCTGAACGCCCTGCCCTGGTTCATCGGCGCGGCGCTGATCGTGACGGGTTTTCTGCTGTATATCGCGGACCGCATGCCCCAGGGATCGAAGGACGAGAAAGACATGACGATCTGGGACGCGGTGTTCATCGGCATCGCCCAGGGCATCGCCACGATCCCCGGCCTGTCCCGCTCCGGCACCACCATCACCGCCGGCATGAGCCGCGGCCTGACCCGGGAATTTGCCGTGAAGTTCTCGTTCCTCATGAGCCTGCTGTCCGTCCTGGGAGCGGTGCTCCTGTCCCTGGTGGACGTCCTCAAGGACGGCGTGGAGTCGGGAATTCTTCCGGCGTGCTTTGCGGGCATGATCGTCGCGGGGGTGACGGGGTATTTCTCCATCAAGCTCCTGCAGAAGCTCGTCGCGAAAGGGAAGTTCGGCGGCTTCGCCTATTACTGCTGGGGCGTCGGCGCGTTGTCCGTCGTCCTGTCTCTGATCCTGCACTAAAGTCAAGAGGTACATAGTCCTATGGCACAGACCAAAAGCTCCGGCTCCCGCGGTGCTTCCACCGGCAAAAAAAAGCCCGTCAGCACCGCCCGCACCGCCGGAAGCCAAACCAAAAAATCAACGGGGGGGACCAAGAAAAAACCGGCTGCCGCCCCATCCCGTCCCGGCAGCGCCCGCGCCGCCGCGCCGGTCCCGGCCCGCCCCGTACGGCGAGAGGTCGGCGGGCTCGTCCTGCTGTTTCTGGGCATCCTCGCCATGATCGCCTGGTTCCCGGCGGAGGGCTGGCTCGTGGAGGGCTGGCGGGAGCTTACCCGCGGTCTTCTGGGCTGGGGCAGCTTTCTGATGCCCGTGAGCCTTCTTTGGAGCGCGTATATCCTCGGCTTTCACCGGGGCCGTCCCGTGGCGCTGCGGGTGACCTGCGTTATGCTGCTGCCTCTGGTGTTCGGGGCCTTCGTACATATGCTGGCCTTTGACCGGGCCCTGTTCGGCTCCGGGATATGGAGGGGCATCCAGGCCCTCTGGAAGTACGGGCAGGACGTGGTGGATAAATGCGGCGGCGTATTCGCCGGCATCCTCGGAAACGTCCTCCGGCGGGCCATCAGCCGGGTCGGTGCGTTCATTGTGCTGCTGGCGGCGTTTGCGTTGCTGACCATCGAGGGGCTGAATTTGTCCCTGCCGGCTATTGTGGACGCGATAAAAACATGGTACCAGAACCGGCCCCGCCTCGACTATGAGCCGGAGGAGGAGCCGGAGACGGCGGAGGACGACCGTTTTGCCCCGGAGGACTATCTCTTCCCGCTGGACGGAAGCTCCCCCATCCGCAAGGTGACAGACAAAGCGCGGGATACGCTGAAAAAACCGGCGGACAAGCCCGCGAAAAAAGAGCCTCGCCGCCGGATGTACGACGAGGACTGGGAGGACCGCAAGGACGACCTCTTTGCCTCGATGGACATCGACGCCGGGGCCGGAGCCCGGGTGGCGGCGGCGATCCGGGAGGAGCAGCGCGCGGCCAGGGAACGGGCTGTCGCCTCGGAAGCGGGAAAGCTCACCGCGAAAAAGAAAGCGTCGAAGCCCGTCTTGGCGGACAAGCCCATCTCCGCGGCGGATCGGATGAAGGACGTGGAGCCTCTCTCCGCGGAGGAAGCCGCTGCCATCGCCGGGGTGGAGCTGAATTCCGCCGATCTGGACGCCGGGGCAGCCTCCCCCGCCTCCGAGACGAAAGAAAAAATCGACAAGGACGCGGAAGCAGCCATCGTCGCCAAGGAGATCGAGGAGGCCGACGCAGAGGAAAAGCCTGTCTACATCTTCCCGGACCTGGCCCTTCTGAACAAATCCAAGCCCGGTGCCGGCGGCGGCGACAGCAGCCATCTCGCGGAGACGGAAGCCCAGCTGGAAACCGCCATCCGCAGCTACGGCGTGGGGGCCAGCATCACCGGCGCGGTCCGCGGACCCTCCATCACCCGCTTTGAGATCAAACTCGACCAGGGCGTGAAGCTCAACAAGATCACAAATCTCTCGAAGGACATCGCTCTGTCCCTGGGTGTTTCCGGTGTGCGCATCGCCCCCATCCCGAACAAAGTCTCCACCGTTGGCGTGGAGGTCCCGAACCGGGACAAGACCACCGTCTGGCTGGGGGATGTCATCGACTCCGAGGCCTTCCGCAGCGCGAAATCGAAGCTCAGCGTCGCCATGGGCAAGGACATCGGCGGAAACGTCGTCATCGGGGACATCGCGAAGATGCCCCACGTCCTCATCGCCGGCACCACGGGCTCCGGCAAATCCGTCTGCATCAACTCCCTCATTCTGAGCCTGCTCTATAAATCCACCCCGGACGAGGTCAAGATGATCATGATCGACCCGAAGATGGTGGAACTGGGCATCTACAACGGCATGCCCCATCTGTATGTCCCGGTGGTGACGGACCCGAAGAAGGCCGCCGGTGCTCTGCAGTGGTCGGTGGTGGAAATGCTCAAGCGCTATCGTCTGTTTTCCGAGGTGGGCGTCCGTGATCTCGCGGGATACAACGCCATCCTCCGGCAGAACGAAAATCCCATCCTGCCCCAGGTGGTCATCATCATCGACGAGCTGGCAGACCTCATGATGGTGGCCTCCAAGGAAGTGGAGGAATCCATCTGCCGCGTGGCCCAGATGGGACGCGCCGCGGGCATGCACCTCGTCGTCGCCACCCAGCGTCCCTCCGCGGACGTCATCACGGGCCTCATGAAGGCCAATATCCCGAGCCGCATCGCCTTTGCGGTGGCTTCCGGCATGGAGAGCCGCATCATCCTGGACCAGCAGGGAGCGGAGAGCCTCGTGGGCATGGGCGATATGCTGTATTCCCCCATCGGGAAAAAACCCACCCGCGTCCAGGGAGCCTTCGTCTCGGACGAGGAGCGGGAGGAGATTATCAACTTCGTCAAGCAGGAGGCCGAGGCAGAATATTCCGATGAGATCCTCGCGGAGATCGAGAAGGCCGCGGCGGACAAGGGCGGCAAAAACGCCGACAAGGACGACGAACCCGCCGAAAAGAGCGATTACGACGAGCTTCTGCCCCAGGCGGTGGAGGTCATCTTCGAGACGCAGCAGGCCTCCGTTTCCATGCTGCAGCGGCGGCTGAAGCTGGGGTATTCCCGGGCGGCGCGGCTGGTGGATCAGCTGGAGGAGGTCGGCGTCGTAGGACCATACGCCGGGTCGAAGCCCCGGGACATCCTGCTGACGAAACAGCAGTGGCAGGAGATGCAGTATATCCACGGCACCGCCCCCACGGACAGCATCGCGTCGGAATTTTCCGCTGTGGCGGACGACGCGGCCTTTGCCGACGCGCCGGAGGATGAGGACCCGGAACCGGAAGAAACCGCCGATGATTTCTCAGCGGCGGAGGAGGACGAGGACCTGCCCTGGGCGGAGGACGAGGAATGACCGAGCTTACGGACGCCCTGGACGACGCCCGGCTGAACGCGCTGGGTGTTTTGAACCTGGCCCATGTGGGTGACGCGGTGTACGAGCTTCTTGTCCGCACGGCACTCGCGGAAGCCTCCGCCATCTCCATCCGGGACCAGCACCGGGCCACCATCGCCCATGTCGCCGCACCGGCCCAGGCCCGAGCCATGGAGCGGATCCTTCCCCATTTAACGGGGGAGGAGCATAAAATCTACCGCCGGGGCCGGAACGTTCGGGTCCACGGCGTGCCCGGGGGCAGCACCATCGCCCAGTACCACGCCGCCACCGCCCTGGAAGCCCTGTTCGGCTGGCTGTGGCTCCGGGGGGATACCCCGCGGGTCCGGACGCTGTTTTCCATGATCTGGGAGGACGACGATGCCTCTTGACGCCTATTCCATCGGTCTTTTGAAGACCGAGCTTTCCGAACGGGTGGTGGGCTGCAGGATCGACCGGGTCCGGCAGCCGGAGCGGGATGTGATCCTGCTGTCCCTGCGGGGATATGGCCGGTCCGATACCCTGCTTATGAGCTTTGCCTCGGGCAGTGCGCGGGTGTGCCTTACGGGTGCCGCCTACGAAAACCCGCCCCAGCCGCCGATGTTCTGCATGCTTCTGCGGAAGTACCTTATCGGTGCGCGGATCACGGGCATCGAGCAGCCCGAGCGGGAGCGGATGCTCCTGTTCCGATTGGAGACCTACGACGAGCTTGGCGCGGAAGCACCGAAGACCCTCGCCGTGGAGATGCTGGGCCGAAACGCGAACCTCATCCTGGTGGACGGGGACGGACGCATCCTGGACGCCGCCCGCCGGGTGGACGCGGACATGAGTCCCCTGCGGCAGCTTCTGCCGGGGCTCATCTACCGCCTGCCGCCCCAGCCGGAGCCGGGGAGATTCTCCGGGCTTTCGCCTCTCGTGCGGCGGGAGCTTGCCTTTCGGGGCCTGCCGGAGACGCCGGAGAGCCTGGAAGGGCTGTCCATCGCGCCCACCATGCTCCTGGAAAACGGCGTGCCGAAGGACTTTACGTTTCTCGACATCCTGCAATATGGCCCGGCGGTGGAATCCGTGCGGTACGGCGGGTGGTCGGAGCTTTTGGAGGCGTTTTACGCCGAGCGGGACCGGGCGGAGCATCTGCGCAGCCGCTCGAAGTCCATGGCGAAGCTGGTCCGAAACGCCGTGGCCCGGACGGAGCGAAAGCTGGCCGCCCGGGCGGAGGAGCTGGGAGCTACGGAGGACCGGGAGCTGGACAAGCGCCGGGGGGACCTCATCACCGCGAATATCTGGCGCATGACGCCGGGGATGGCGGAGCTTTCGACGGAGGACTTCTACGACGAGGTGAACCCCGCCCGGGTCGTCTCCGTGCCCCTCGACCCCCGCAAAAGCCCCCAGCAGAACGCCGCGGCCTACTACAAGCTCTACATGAAGAAAAAAGCCGCCCGGGAGCACCTCACAAGCCTCATCGCGGAGAACACCGAGGAGCTGGAATACCTCTCCTCCATCGCGGAGGAACTTAGCCGCGCCCGGTCCCAGGGTGATTTAACGGACATCCGGGAGGAGCTGGTCAGCGCGGGGTATCTGCGGCCGGAGAAGGCCAAGGGCAAGAAGGTCAAACGCCCGAAGCCCATGCCGCCCCTGCGATTCACCACTTCCTCCGGGTATGAGGTCCTGGTGGGACGGAACAACCTTCAAAACGACGAGCTGACCTTCCGCACCGCCCGACGGACGGACCTGTGGCTCCACGTCCAGAAGCTCCACGGTGCCCATGTCATCCTGGTCTGCCGGGACACGGACCCGCCGGAGGCGGACGTTTACGAGGCGGCATGCCTCGCGGCGTACTACTCCGAGGCTGCCCAGAGCGGCAAGACCGCCGTGGACGCTGCCATGGTGAAATACGTAAAAAAACCCCGGGGAGCGCGTCCGGGGAAGGTGATCTATACCGACCAGCGGACGATCCTCGCGGAGCCAAAAAAAGAACTGTAAAACGCACAGCCTTCCGCCACAACGACGGAAGGCTGTGCGCTGTTTTTTCGGTCAGAATCCCAAAGCGTGCATCAGGTCGCCCAGGAGCAGGAAGACATCGCCCTCCCGGTCGGTGACGGTGGTGACCATGGTGTCCGGGGCAACGACGATCTCGCCCTCGTACACACCGGGCTTGCCGTCGATGGTCTCGCCGTCCACGGTGATGACGCCGTCGATGACGGACCCGGCGGTGATGGTGAGCTTCGTGAGGCAGCACTCCTTCGTGACGGTCCAGGCGGCGTTCCGCATGGTGACCTCCAGGCCGTGCTCGCCGTCGGTGAAGAAGCCGAGCTCCGTGCCGGAGGCGTAGCGGAAGTCGTTCACCCCGCCGGAGACGGTGACAAGCTCGCTGGAGGACCACTCGTCCCTGCCGAGGGAGATCGCGCCGGTGAGGGTCGTGTCGGAGAGGTTCACCACCATGCTCCGGGCGGGACGGTCCCGGGTGACCTCGCTGCCCATCATGAAGGTGGTCACGGTGAGGACATCCGCGCAGGTGTTCAGGAAATCTCCCTCCAGCTCACAGTTCTGGACATTCACGATCACCGGAGACTGGGCGGCGTCGGAGCCGGAGCCGGCGTCCGCGTTGTGCTGGACCTTCACGATGTTCGTGGCGGTGAGGTCGTTGTAAAGTCCGCGGTCGTAAGTCGTGTAGTCGAAGATGGGATCGGCGGTGTCCAGGCTGTAGGCTTCGGCCAGGATGGGATCGAATTCCGCCGTGCCGTCGAAGAACACATGGGAGTTTTCGATATTCACGGTCATGGCGGAGTCCTTCACGAGAAACGCCGTGCCGCCCACCCGGAAGAGGGAATTTACGGCGTTGATGGTCCCGCCGCCGCCGGCGTGGACCATGACGGCATTGGAACCGGCGTTCACGTAAGTCCCGTCGAAGGTCCCTTCGCCCGCGCCGGTCATGATGAGGGCGATGTCCGCCACGTCGAAGCAGGAGTCATAGAACCGATCGATTGCGCCGCCGTCGGCATAGGCGCCGTAGCCGGAGTAGAGGGTGGCGATATAGCTGTTGCTGGTGGTGAGGCGGACGCTTTCTCCGCTGTGGGACCCGGCGTCGTAGGAGGAACCCAGGCTGTCCGTGGACAATGCGCCCCAGTCCCGGGCCACGATGGTGGAGTTTTCCCAGGTGGTCTCCGTGCCGCCCAGGGCGTTGGCGGCGCGGCAGGTGCCGATGAGGCCCAGCATCCAGGGGACCTCCATGTTGTTGAGATCGCCTGTGCCCTCGGGCAGTTCGCCGGAATACGTGTAGACATGGACGTTGTCGAGGGTCACGGTGCTGTCCCCGCCGGTGAAGACCGCCGTGCGGGTGGCTCCGCGGGTGCGGATCACGGTGTCGGAGATCGTGGCCTCCAGGCCGTCGCCTACGGCATATACCGCCGCGCCGACGCCGCCCATGTCATTCTCACCCCAGCCGGTGAAATCGATGTCATATCCGCCGACGGCGGATTTTCCCGTGCCGGTGAGCATGACGCCGTTGAAGTTCGTTCCCACCGAAACGATGGAGCCGTCCCGCACGGCATCCGCCACGGAGAGGCTCGGAACGAGCTTTCCGTCTTCGTAGTACTCCGCCGCCCGGAGCCAGTAGGCATAGGCCCGGCCCATGTTGGGACCGGTGAGGGTGGCCTCGTCCGTCAGGGTGAGGTAGATGTCCCCGGTGTAGGTGACGCCGGGTTCCACATCCGTCTGCACGCCGTCGATGGTCATGGTGACGAGCTCCCCGGCGGGACCCCGCAGCTCCTCGCCGCCCTTCAGAAATACGGAGGTCACCGGGCCGGATGCCTCCACCAGCACGGGGGTCAGCTCCTCCGGCATCACGATCTCGTCCGACGCCTCGTCCGAGGCGGCTTCGGTGACGCCGGCGTTTTGCAGCTCCGTGCCCAGGCCGCCGCCCAGGTCCGCCGCGGCCCAGGCGCCGTTTCCGCCCAGGGCCGGGATCAGCGCCAGCGCCAGCGCGAGAGAAAGCAGTTTTTTCATGGTTTCTCCTCCTGTGTGATTTACATAACCTCAATGTAGCATACCCGGCGAAAAAAGGCAAGGGCCGCAAAAAACCCTTGCCTTTCCATAATTCAGCGCCGGGAGAGAAGCTCCATGGCGTTTCCGAGAAGCTCCGCCGCCTGGGAGCGGGTCACGGAGCTGTCCAGGTCCTCCCAGCGGGAGAGCATCACCCCGACGGCATTCAGATTTGCCACCGCCTGGGCCGCGGGGTTTTCCGCGTCGTCAAAGTAGTTTGCGACGCTCACCACGTCCGTCACGCCCAGGACCGCGTTCAGCATCACGCAGGCATCCCGGAGGGAAATTGCGTCGTTTGGGCGGAACACCGGCGCACCGGTCTCTTCCTCGGAGGAGCCGCGGATGTAGCCGTTCATGAGGGCGGTGGCGACATAGGGCTTCTGCCAGTCCGGGATGGCGTCGTCGTCAGCAAAGCCCGTGGACTGCACGCCGGAGAGGATCGGACTGCCCGCGGCGTTCATGCACAGGGCGAGAAATTCCCCGCGGGTAACGGTGTCGTCCGGGTCAAAGACTGCGTCCGCCCCCAGGCTTGCCCCGGTGAAGACGCCTTTTTCCGTCAGCATCACGGCGGCGTATTCGTTGGGATCGCCCGCCATGTCGGCGTAGGTTAGGCTGGTCTTCTGCTTTTTCAGACGGATGATGACCGTGCCCTCCTGGGAGACGTTCCCCTGGCTGTCCACGGCCCGGAAGCCGAAGTAATCCCGTCCCCGCTTGCCCTCCTGGGGAGTGTAGACGAAGTATCCCTCGGGAGTGAGCTCCACCGTGCCCTTCATGGGCTCCGTGACGATCTCGAAGCAAACCGGATCGCCGTCTGCGTCGAAGGCGGAAAGACAGCCTCCCACGGACACGCCGCGGTAGGTGGCGAGCTCCTGGTTCTCCGCTACGGGCGGGTTGTTCTCGGCGGATGCCGCGCCGTCGTATTCCGCCAGGGCGGCGGAGGGAAGGGCGGCGGCGCACAGCAGCAGGGCCAGTACCCCGCGCAGTTTTTTCATAGAAATGACCTCCATCGTGTTTGTGTTCCTAGTTTACACGGATGGAGGTCAGAATATACAGAAAATCCAGCGCTTACCGCCGCGAAAACCGTCCCAGCAGGGCAAAGATGCCGAAGGCGGCGATGTCGATGGCGACGATGGTGGAGCCGACGGGCGTTCCGGCGAGGATGGACGCGAGGATGCCCAGCAGGGCGCAGGTCACGGAAAGGATCGCGGAGCAGATCGTTACGGCCCGGAAGCTCTTGTATACCCGCATGGCGGAGAGGGCGGGGAAGATGACGAGGGCGGAGATGAGAAGCGACCCGACGAGGTTCATGGCCAGCACGATGATGACCGCGATGATGACCGCGATGAGGAGATTGTACACCGACACCGGCGTGCCGGCGGCCTTGGCAAAGGCCTCGTCGAAGGTCACGGCGAAGATCTTGTTGTAAAACAGCACGAACACCGCCACGACCACCACGGACAGGATGCCGCTGAGCCAGACCTCGGTTTTTGTGAGGGTTAGGATGGAGGTGGAGCCGAAAAGGGTGGAGCACACGTCCCCGGAGAGGTTCGTGGAGGTGGAGAAAAGGTTCATGAGCAGATACCCCACCGCCAGCGCACCCACGGAGATCATCGCCACGGCGGCGTCGCCCTGGATGACGGCGTTCTGCCCCGTGCGGAGCAGCAGCACCGCGCAGAGGATCGTGATGGGCAGCACCAGGAGCATGTTGTCCGAGAGGTTCAGCACCGACGCGATGGCGATGGCGCCGAAGGCCACGTGGGAGAGGCCGTCCCCGATGAAGGAGAAGCGCTTGAGGACCAGCGTCACACCGAGAAGGGAGGAGCACAGGGCGATCAGAACCCCCACAATGAGGGCATACCGCACGAAGGGGAAGGAGAAGTACAGCGCGAGGGTGTCAAGCATGGCCGTTTCCTCCCGTCTCGCCGGCGAAGCGGCGTCCGGCGGAGCTTTCCAGAAACGCCTGCCGGGTGCCGAAGAACCAGTCCTCGCCGCTCATGTAGAGGATGTGGCTGGCGTACCGCAGGGCGGCGGCGAGGTCGTGGGATACCATGACGATGGTGACGCCGTCGTCCCGGTTCAGGGCTTCGATGAGGTCGTAGAGCTCCGCCGTCACCACCGGGTCCAGGCCGGATGCAGGCTCGTCCAGCAGAAGGAGCTTCGTGGTGGCGCAGAGGGCTCGGGCCAGCAGGACCCGCTGCTGCTGCCCGCCGGAAAGCTCCCGGTAGCACCGGAGAGCCAGGTCCGCCAGCCCCAGCTTTTCCATGGCGTCTGCGGCGCGGCGTTTTTCTTCCGCGTTATAGAAGGGACGCAGACCGCAGCGGCCCTGGTTTCCCGAGAGCACGATCTCCCGGACCGACGCCGGGAAATCCCGCTGGACCTGGGTCTGCTGGGGGAGATAGCCGATCTCCGTCGGGCGCAGGCCGTTCATGCCGATGCTGCCCGCCAGGGGCTGCCGCAGGCCGAGAAGGGTCCGCATGAGGGTGGTTTTTCCCGCGCCGTTTTCTCCGACGACGCAGAGATAGTCTCCCGTCTCCACCGCGAAATCCAGACCGCGGCAGAGGGTGATGTTTTCGTAACCGAGGGTCACGTCCTTGCAGGTGATAAGCGCCATAGCTTGTCCTTTATCCGTTTAGCGCCGCGTCCAGCACGGCGAGATTTTCTTGCATGATGCCGAGGTACGTGGTGCCGGTCTCCGCGTCCGACGCCGTCACGGACTGCATGGAGTCCAGTGTCAAAATCTCCCGATTTCCCTCGGTGTTTTCGAGGATCGTCTCCGCGATGCGTCCGTCGGAGCCGTCGATGATGAGCACGGCAGGCAGGTCCAGCTCCGTGAGCTTTCCGGCCAGGAAGGCCACGGTCTCGAAGCTCGCCTCCGTCTCCGCGGAGCAGCCGGGGAAGGCCGCGTAATAGGCGAGGCCGTAGTCCTCGCAGAGATACCGGAAGGGGAAGCGGTCCGCGAAGAGCAGGGTGGAGTTTTCCGCGTCTTCGCACAGAGCGGCGTATTCGGCGTCGAGGTCCACAAGCTCCGCGATGTACGCCGCGGCGTTTTGGCGGTACTCGTCTCCGTGGGCGGGGTCCACCGCGGCGAGAGCTCCGGCCAGCACCGCGCAGTAGGTCTTGGCGTTCCGGAGGGACAGCCAGACATGCTCGTCCGTCTCCGGCTCGGCGTCGGCCTCCCCGGTCATGCCCTCCGTGAGCTCCTCCGTCACGGCGTCGCTGCCGAGGATGTCCAAAAGACTCACGGCGATCATATTTTCGTTCACCGCCTCCGCCAGCGCATCCTCCGCCCAGGCGTCGGCTTCGCCGCCCACATAGACGAAAAGATCGCAGCTCGCCACCGCCACGATGTCCGCCGCGGAGGGCTGGAAGCTGTGCATATCCACGCCGGAGGCCTGCAGAAGCGTTACGTCCACGCTGTCCGCCCGGTCCCCCAGGATGTTTTGGACCCAGTCGTATTCCGGGAAGATCGTCACCGCCACGGACAGCCGATGCCCCAGGATCGAACTCGTGGGCAGAGCGCCGCAGGCCGAGGTGAAGAGCAGCGCCATGGCCAGAAGAATTATGGCGGTTTTTTTCATGGCTGCGCCTCCGCTGTTCGGCAGGCTTCGCACACGCCGTAGAACACCGTCCGCATGGGGTCGATGGTGAAGCCGTGCTCCGCGGCGATGTGCCCGCCGAGACCGGTCAGCTCCCCGCAGTGCAGGTGGATGAGCGTACCGCATTTTTCGCATTTGCAGTGGAAGCAGGGCTCGTCGCCGCAGCCGCCGCCGATGTACTCAAAGCAGGCGGGACTCGCGCCGTCGATGAGGTACTTGCTCACAAGCCCCTCGTCCACGAGATTCTCCAGGTGGCGGTACACCGTCGCCGTGCCGATGGAAGCTCCCTGCCCGCGGAAATGCGCGCAGACGTCCGCCGCGGTGACATGCTCGCCGGGAACGGACATCAGATAATGCAGCAGGGCTTCCCGCTGTCTTGTTTTGTACTGACGCATGGGGACCTCGCAAAATCTAAAATGAAAACCGTTTTCATAGTATAGCACCCCGCCCGGAGATGTCAATATGAAAATGGTTCTCATTTCAATTTTTCGCGTCAGCCTTCGATGGCCTCCGGCAGCCCTGCGCGGCGCAGGGGCTCTCCGGGGGCATGTCCCCGGCCTGCACAAAACCACCGGGAAATATTTTTGGTAAATTGTGAAAATCGCTCTTGCGTCGGCGGGGCGTCTGTGCTAGAATAAATCTGGACTATAGGGTGGGAGTGGTATGCCCGTTTCGATCGATGTCCCGTTTATATAAACCACGCCGGGACCGCCCGGCATAACCAATCGCAGTTCAACAACAGGAGGTTAAACCAGGATGAAACGGAAAAGATTTTTGTCTCTTCTCATGGTCATCGTCATGGTCCTCTCCCTTGCCGCGCCGGTAACGGCCCTGGCGGAGGACGAGACGGACTATGCCGAGGAATCGGCGGAAGACACAGAAGCAACCGTCGAAGAAGCCGTGGAGGAACCGGCTCCGGAGACGCGTGAGACACCCGACCCCGAACCGGTCGAGGAAGTCTCCCCGGAGGAATCCGAGGATTCGGCGGACCCTGCCCCGGAGGAGGGACCCGCCGCCGAGGAGACTCCGGCGGAGGAGGAATCCGCCGTCGAGGAGGTGTTCTTCGAGGACACCGCCGAGGAGACGGTAGAACTCGCCGCGGAAGAAGCGGCGAACACACAGGCGAACGAAAAGACCGATTCCTCTGTGGCCAGTTATACCAAGAACAGCGAAATATGTTACGCGGACGACTTGGCAACTGCCATTTCGGAGGCTGACGCTAGCACTACCATCACCCTGCTAAAGAATGTGGACCTGTCCGCGACGGTTGAGATCACAAAAAATCTCACCATCGCTCTCAACGGCCATAACATCACGGCGACGGATGCCCGTGCGCTGTGGGTCAAGTCCGGCACGGTTACGATCACCGGCACCGGCACGGTGTCCGCAAGCGCAACCACGGGGTCCTCTTTCGAGGATAGTTCCTCTGTCATCCGCGTGGGCGACAGCGATGCGAACACGTCCAAAGCGGCTCTGACGATCGACACCAACGTCACGGTGTCCAGCGATCACTGCTACGGCATCAGCGTGTTCGGCAAGAACAATGACAGCACAAATGATGGCGCGGGCATCTCTCTTACCGTCAATGGTAAGGTCGAGGTTACCGGCAAGCAGTGCGCGATTTCCGGCAACGGGAGCGATGGCCTGTCTGCCACGAGCATCACGATTGATTCCGGCGCTGAGGTCTCCGCGACCCAGGATTACGCGATCTATCACCCCGGCAAGGGAACCCTGTCCGTGAGCGGAACCGTCTCGGGCAAGGGCGGCATCGAGGTCAAGTCCGGCACTGTTACCATTGATGGTACTGCAAAGGTTACGGCGACCGCCACTACTCAGGAACATAATACCAACAACAACGGCACCTCCACCTCCGGCTATGCCATCGCCGTGGTTGGAAACACCGCTTATTCCGGCGATCCGACCGTTACGATCAATGGGGGGACGATCACCGGCACCGTCGTTAAACTGGCCGATAATAATTCGAACGAAACCGGAACGGTCACCGCGACGTCGGCTTCGATCTCCATTCCCGTCAACTTCCAGTGGGTTGGCGATGGAACAAACGGCTATACTCTGACGGAGTGTGTCGCCAAAAATGGCGAAACATACTATACGACCCTCAAAGCGGCCATCGACGCGGCGTCCGATGGTGACACGATCAAGCTGATCGCAAATACCAATGAGCAGAATCTTAGCTTGAAAAAAAACTTGACTCTCGACCTCAACGGCTATACTGTAACAGGAAATGATACGATTCAGTTTATGAACGTGTTTTCTGTAACCCTAACAATCAAGGATAGTAGCGAAGCGGGAACAGGTACGATTCAGTCCGGCTTTAACAATGAAGGAGCCTTCGCGCTTTTTTCTGGTTCCCTGGTACTAGAAAGCGGAATCATTAAAAATACAAATGGCGGCGCTCCGTTTGGCGGTATAGATTCGGGGGCGATCCCTTCGCTTGTGATCAAAGGTGGCTGTGTTGATACCGAAGGCTCGATTACCGATACAGTTGCAGATTTCAGAGTAACAATCTCCGGTGGACAGATCAATGCTTCGGGCTTTGAAGGCGAAATGGCAAGTATGCTATTAAAAACGGTCTCGCCTTTGATTACCGGCGGTGTGTTTAGTGGTAGTATTAAAACTGCCGTTGAAGCCAAAATCGCCAACACCAACTATGAAGTCGTAGCCAACGTCGATCCGGAGACGAAGGACGATTATCCCTGGATGGTCCGGAGCTCGGATGTTAGAACCGTTTCCGTGACCTCCAAGGATACGGATGGCGCAACCGGCGTGGCGAACCTCACCGGCGGCGGCGATATTGCGATGAACACCATGACGACAGTGGCGGCGTATGGCTCCTCGTACTATACCTTCCAGGGCTGGTACAGCGGCTACGGCACAGAGAATCAAAAGCTCGTCTCCGCCGCGTCTACATACACCTTCAATGTGGGTGAGTCGGACGTTGACCTGGTGGCGCTCTTTGTCCCGACACCGGCAACGACAACCGAAAACGAACAAACCGTTACAAAATTCAACCTCACCGTCCAGGCTTCGAGTTTTAAATATGACGACGTAAGCAACGAAAATTACAAGGATTCGTATACCTTCCAACTGGATGCCGGAACGCAATACAAGGTTACATACAACGGTTCGGAAAAATTCCTGTATTGGGTCAACGCCTCGGACAACATCGTCAGTACGGTCGGGAGCTTTACGTCCCGCCTCAAGAACAATACCGTGCTGCGCGCGGTGACCACGCCGAATTCCGCCGACGATACTACCAAGTCGGTCAACGTGGTCTACCTGAACGCCTACGACCAGGTGATTTCCTCCGGAAAGATCACGGAGTCGAGTGAAAATGATTCCGATTATACGATCTATGAGCCCTCGTATAAGCCCAGCCGGATGGGCTACACCTTCCGGTACTGGTATATCGAGGAAATGGTGAGTGGATACAACAGTGAAGTGTACTGCCAGGCAACCAGCGAGCATATCGGGACCTATTTGCAGGAGAGCGACACTCAGACCATTCACATTAGGCCGTATTACGAAAAGACGACGAGTGAGACCTATCATCTGGTAGTTACTCTGTACGACAACCCAATCAGTAAGAATGTTGTGGTTTCGTCCGTGACGATTTCCTCGATTGATGTTGGTGTTGTGACCACGATCTATTCGAGAATTTTCGGTAATAATTATTCGGGCAGTGAGTTCTACTGGGCTCAGGGAAATTCGGCGCCCCCCAGTGACCCGGCTATCCTGTCCCATTCGACGTCCTTCTCTACGGTGTATGGCAAGAGCGGAACCTATTATGTATATGCGTTCCAAAGCATTTCCGCTGATGATCTGCCGAGCGTCAGCATCACCCAGCAATACACGGACTCCGAGACAGATAGCAACGGTAACACCAAGTACAAAATCTGCACGACCATGAAGACCTATGTCCCCACAAATTACGAGGTTGTCGAGTCCGGCTTCGTGTTCGGCACTAGTACCAGTACGTTTGGAAGCCTCGAAGATACGGCGTTGGCCGAGGCTCTCCAGATCGGAAATGCGAAGGTCTACAAGAACCTGAGCGGTATGACGGCGAAGAATACGACCTACACCTTCAACGGCAGCATTACTGACCCGAGTGTTAAGGTATACATCCGCGCATTCCTAACGTATATGGATGGAGCCGGTAATGTTTACACGATCTACACGACCCCGATCCTCGCGAACAGCTACAACATGCTTGTGGATAGCGAAGGAACGGTCACCACGGCAAAAGCTGTCGCGGCTAGTTGAGGAAGGAAAAGACCATGAAAAAGATCTATGAAGAACCGGATGTGAAATTCCTCGCCCTTCTGTGTGACGTGATCACGTCTTCCTATACCACCGATCAAGGCTATGAAACTGGAGACGACAACAAGAGCGAAGGGGAACAGAACATTCCTGTTGACCCTTAATCACCACATCCAAAGCGAAATCCAAATCCAAGCGGGGGCGCGGCACACGCCGCGTCCCCGTGAGACCCTTGTGGGAACATGGCAAAGAGCCCTAAGACACCGTTAGGGCTGTTTGCCGTGCTTCACGCGATACAAGGAGGCATCTTTATGAAAAAAATCCTGTGCGTCCTGCTGACCCTCGTCCTGCTTTCCTCCCTGGGCTCCGCCCTGGCGGCCGGGACCGTCTACACCGAGGGCACGCTGTATTACACCATCGGCAACGGGACCATCACCATCGTCGGCAGCTTCGGCCGGAAAACGGAGGTCACCGTCCCCGCCATGATCGCCGGCGTCCCCGTGAACACCATCGCCGCCGGTGCCTTCAGCGAGAACCGGTATCTGCAGACGCTGAACCTGCCCGATACCATCACCACCATCGAGGACGGCGCCATCGGCAGCGGCGTTCAGATCATCTACAACAGCAACACGGAGTATCCCTCCCTGGTGGAGCCCGAGCTGCTCAATGAGCCTGTGTTGGAAGCACCCAAGGAGGATGCCCCGCCCGCCGACGATGGCGGAGACACCGCCGGGGACGACACCGCGACGCCGAATACCGCCGCCAACGACACCCCGGATGACAGCAGCGAGACCGTGATCCCGAACCTTGACCAGCCGGGAACTACGGATACGTCCAAGACCTCCGGCGCCGACAAGACCACCGAAAACGGTACGCGGAAGTCCGCTGACAGCGGCGCCGAGGACCGCTCCGCGACTACGCCGAGTCCGGCCGTCGAGACGGGTGAAACGATGGAGGTCGTCGCCGAGGCGGATGTCGATCTGGATGAGGTCATAGCGGCGGAGGAGGCCAAAGAGGAAGCAGCCGCCGTGGAGGGCGGCGAGACGGAAGCTCCTGCCGCGAACGATGCTCCGGCGTTTGAAAAATCCGCCGCCGTGACCGCGGGCAGGTCCCGGACCGCGGCGTGGGTCATCGGCGCTGCCGTCGGCGTCGTGGTGATCGCGGCGGTCTGCGCGGTGGTCGTGCGCAGCAGAAAGAGAGGCCGGACATGAAGCCGAGAAGCGACGTGATCCTCACCGACGTGGGCGGGGAGTCCATCCTGGTGCCCGTCGGGAAGCTGGCCGTTTCGATGCACGGCGTGGTCCGCCTCAACGAGACGGGCCGGGAAATTTGGCAGGGGCTGACCGAGGGTCTGGACGAAAACGCCATCGCGGAACGCCTGGCGGAGCGCTACGAGGTGGACGAGGCCAAGGCCCGGAAGGACGTTGCCGCCGCCGTCGAAAAGCTCCGGGCGGCCGGCGTTTTGGAGTGATTTCCGGCGAAAACCGGTATTGAGAAAACAGAGTCCATTTGCTATAATACTCTTATTGCAATGGGCTCTTTTTCTTGTTCAAAAAAGCTCGACATATTCCAAGGAGAACCGGGAAAAATGAAATTAGGTATCGTGGGCCTGCCGAACGTGGGCAAAAGCACGCTGTTCAACGCCCTGACGAATGCCGGCGCGGAGTCGGCAAACTACCCCTTCTGCACCATCGACCCGAACGTCGGCGTCGTCACCGTGCCGGACGCGCGGCTCGACTATCTCGCGGAGATGTATCACCCCAAGAAATTCACCCCCGCCGTCATCGAATTCGTGGACATCGCGGGTCTCGTGAAGGGAGCGAGCCGGGGCGAGGGTTTGGGAAACAAGTTCCTCGCGAACATCCGCGGCACCGACGCCATCGTCCACGTGGTGCGCTGCTTCGACGACGCGAACATCATCCGCCACGAGAGCTCCACCGATCCCGCCGCGGACATCGCCACCATCAACCTGGAGCTGATCCTCGCGGACATCGAGATGCTCCAGCGCCGCCTGGACAAAGCCCAGAAGATGCTGAAGGCCGGGGACAAGAAGTTCGCGAAGGAAGCGGACATCCTCGCCCGGCTCATGGATTGGATGAACGAGGGACGTTCCGCCCGGTCCTTCGAGTGCGACCCGGACGAGGCCGCCATCATCGCGGAGTCCGACCTCATCAGCCTCAAGCCCGTCATCTACGCCGCGAATATGGACGAGGACGGGTTTTCCGCCTGCGAGGAGAGCGCTTATTATCAGCAGGTCAAGGCCATCGCGGACGCCGAGGGCAGCCAGGTCCTGCCGGTGTGTGCCCGCTTCGAGCAGGATGTCGCGGAGCTGGACGATCCCGCCGACCGGGAGATGTTCATGGAGGAGCTGGGAATCCGGGAATCCGGTCTCCAGCGGCTCATCCAGTGCTCGTATGAGCTTCTCGGCCTCATCTCATTTTTGACCTGCGGCCCGGACGAGTGCCGCGCCTGGACCATCACCCGGGGCACCAAGGCTCCCCAGGCCGCCGGAAAGATCCACACCGATTTCGAGCGGGGCTTCATCCGGGCGAACGTCATCGCCTTCGAGGACCTGAAGGCCTGCGGCAGCGAGGCCGCCGCCCGGGAGAAGGGACTTCTCCGGGCGGAGGGCAAGGAGTACGTCATGCGGGACGGCGACGTGGTCCATTTCCTGTTCAATGTCTGAGAAGAAGCCTCGCATCCCCTGGCTGGACGGCTGGCGGGGCACCGCGCTGTATCTGATGCTCCTGTATCATCTTCTGTTCGACTTCTATATGTTCGGCTGGATGACCTGGGAGCAGATCATGAGCCGGCCTATGGTGCTTCTCGAAAAATACATCGCTTATACATTTATAATATGTGCCGGCATCAGCTCCACCATGACCCGCTCGAACGTAAGGCGCGGGATTGTCACCCTGGGGGCCGCCGCCCTCGTCACCGCCGCGTCCTATGTGGTGGACGCGCCGATAAAATTCGGCGTCCTGCAGTTTCTCGGTCTGGCCATGCTCATTTACGCCGCCGTGGGGAAGTGGGTTCGTAAGGTCCCGGAGCGCATCGCGCCGGTGCTGTGGCTCGGGCTGTTCGTTTTGACGCACATCCTCACGGACCGGGTGATGGTGGAGGCAAAATGGCTGTTCTGGCTGGGGTTTCGGTACCCGGGATATGTGTCCTACGACCATTTTCCGCTCCTGCCGTACATTTTCCTGTTTTTCCTGGGAAGCTGGCTGGGGCAGATGCTGGCAAAATACCGGGACCGGATTTCGATTCTCGAGAAGCCTGCTCCGGCGTGGCTCAGGTGGCCCGGAAGCCATACGCTGCCGATCTACCTTCTCCACCAGCCGGTGCTGTACGGCCTCTGCTGGCTGGTGTATTCTTTGACTTGACACAGCCGGGATTTTCCACGATAATAAGATTTGTTTGTATGTTAGGCCCTGTCCGGGCCCCAGGAGGACATTATGGATTACACGTTTGACAACGAGGAATACCGCCAGACATACTGGCATACCTGCTCTCACATCATGGCCCAGGCCGTGAAGCGCCTCTGGCCGGAGGTGAAGCTGGCCATCGGCCCGTCCATCAAGGAGGGCTGGTACTACGACATGCTCTCTCCTTTCGCCTTCACGCCGGAGCATATGGCCCAGATCGAGGCGGAGATGAAAAAGATCTGCAAGGAGAACCTCCCCCTGGAGCGCTTCGAGCTGCCCCGGGCGGAGGCCGTCGCCTTCATGCAGGAAAAGGACGAGCCCTTCAAAGTTGAGCTTATCAACGACCTGCCGGAGGACGCGGCCATCTCCTTCTATCAGCAGGGGGAGTTCACGGACCTCTGCGCCGGTCCCCATGTGGACCGCACGGGACGCATCAAGCACAACGCCTTCAAGCTCCTGGCCTGCAACGCCGCCTACTGGCGCGGCGACGCCAAGCGCGAGACCCTGCAGCGCATCTACGGCATCGCCTTCCCGAAGAAGGAAGAGCTGGACGCATACCTCCAGAAGCTGGAGGAGGCCAAGATGCGGGACCACCGCAAGATCGGTCACGACCTGCAGCTTTTCATGACGGACGAGCTGGTGGGCCGCGGCATGCCCATGTTCCTGCCGAAGGGCTACACCCTCTGGCGCATCCTGGAGGACTACATCCGCGACAAGGAGCTCCGCAGCGGTTATCAGCACGTTCTGACCCCCTGCGTCGGCACGGTGGAGCTCTATAAGACCTCCGGCCACTGGGACCACTATAAAAATAACATGTTCCCGGCCATGGAGGTGGACGACGAGACCTACGTCCTCCGTCCCATGAACTGCCCGCACCATATGCGCATCTACGCAAACCAGCCCCATTCCTACCGCAGCCTCCCCGTCCGCATCGGTGAGATCGCCCACGACTTCCGCTATGAGGCCTCCGGCACGCTGAAGGGCATCGAGCGCGGACGGCATTTCTGCCAGAACGACGCGCACCTGTTCGTGACCCCGGAGCAGATCAAGGACGAGGTCTCCAAGGTGGTGGACATGATCTTCACGACCTACCGGGACTTCGGCATCACGGACTATCGCCTGGTCCTCTCCCTGCGCGACCCCGCGGACAAGGAAAAATACCACGACGACGACGAGATGTGGAACACCGCCGAGAATGCCCTGCGGGACGTTCTGGGTCAGCTCGGCCTCGACTACACCGAGGAGATCGGCGAGGCGGCGTTCTATGGTCCGAAGCTGGATGTGAACGTGAAGCCCGCCGTCGGCGCGGAGTACACCCTCTCCACCTGCCAGCTCGACTTCTGCCTGCCGATGAAATTCGACCTGACCTACATCGACAAGGAAGGCAGGGAGCGTACGCCTGTCGTCCTGCACCGGGCGATCCTGGGTTCCCTGGACCGCTTCATGGCGTACCTCATCGAGGAGACCATGGGCAATTTCCCGACCTGGCTCTCTCCCGTGCAGGTCAAGGTCCTCCCCATCACCGACCGCGTCCACGCGTACGCCGAGAAGGTGGAGGCGGAGCTGCGGGCCATGGGCGTCCGGGCGGAGTGCGATCTGCGCAACGAAAAGCTCGGGTACAAGATTCGCGAAGCCCAGATGGAAAAAGTTCCCTACAAGCTCGTGGTGGGCGATAAGGAAGCCGAGGAAGGCACCGTCGCCGTCCGCACTCGGGAAGCCGATAAAGGCGCGATGCCTTTGGCTGATTTTATGAAAACTCTCAAGGAAGAGATCGACACCAAAGCCAAAACTTCGCTCTTTGCATAACAGCATAGCCGACGCGTCTCCCTCGCAAACTATCCACAGTTTGTGAGGGAGGCTTTTTTATGACGATTTCAACATCCAGACGTAGACTTTTCGCGGCGCTTGCCGTGCTGTTTCTTTTGAACATCGCCGTCATCGGCTTTGCCCAAAACGCTGCGGCGGTCACCTATAAACAGGGTTCCACCGGCTCCGTCGTGACGAAAATCCAGCAGAAGCTCGTGAACTGGGGGTATTTTTCCGGCCCGGTGGACGGAATATACGGCTCGAAGACCGTCGCCGCCGTGAAATATTTCCAGCGAACGAATGGTTTGACCGCGGATGGCAAATGCGGACCCAAGACCCTGGCGGCACTGGGCATCCAGGTGAGTACCACGAGCCAGAGCACTTCCGGGGATGTGGACCTTCTCGCCCGGCTCATCTCCGCGGAGGCCCGGGGAGAACCCTATACCGGGCAGGTCGCCGTCGGCGCGGTAGTTTTGAACCGGGTGGCTAGTCCCGCGTTTCCCAACAGCCTTTCCGGCGTGATCTACCAGTCCGGGGCTTTTACCTGCCTGCAGGACGGGCAGTTCTGGGGTACGGTGACGGACAGCGCCTACAAGGCCGCCCGGGACGCCATGAACGGCTGGGACCCCTCCGGCGGTGCGATCTACTACTTTAACCCCAACACGGCCACCAGCTCCTGGATCTGGTCGAGACCGGTCATCACCGTCATCGGCAAGCATTATTTCTGCTCCTGACTGCGGCAGTCCGGAGCGCAGCGGTATGTGGAAAAAAACTTTCCAAAAATTTTGAAAAAAGTGTTGACAAT
>CAYNZM010000012.1:0-30015 GCA_964401725.1 uncultured Oscillospiraceae bacterium | reverse complement strand
CCTTGCCGGTCAGGACGCCGGTCCACTCGTTTTTGAGCTTCTTGTACTGGCCGAAGAGATAGCCCACTTCCCGGGCGCCGACGCCGATGTCACCGGCGGGCACGTCGGTATCCGCGCCGATGTGGCGGTAGAGCTCGTTCATAAAGCTCTGGCAGAAGCGCATGACCTCCGCGTCGCTCTTGCCCTTGGGGTCAAAGTCGGAGCCGCCCTTGCCGCCGCCCATGGGAAGGGTGGTCAGGGAGTTTTTGAAGATCTGCTCGAAGCCGAGGAACTTGATAACGGAGAGGTTCACCGTGGGATGGAAGCGCAGACCGCCCTTGTAAGGGCCGATGGCGGAGTTGTACTGCACGCGGTAGCCGCGGTTGACCTGGATCTTGCCGCTGTCGTCCACCCAGGGAACACGGAACAGGATCGCCCGCTCGGGCTCCACGAGACGACCGATGATGTCCTGCTCCTCGTAGCGGGGATCGGCCTCGATGACGGGTTCCAGGGACTCCAGCACCTCCTCCACCGCCTGCAGAAACTCGGGCTCGTGGGCATTGCGGGTCTTCAGCCCGTCCATCACAGAATTCAGATACGCATTTTTGATCGCCATGACTTAAATCTCCCTTTCTTAATGGGGTTATAAAATATTAATTAGCAAGAACGATGCTCATTATAAAATTATTTTATGAAGAAATCAAGCGTCCGACACAAAAAATCATTCCGAATTCTGATTTTTGTCATTAGAAACAGAAATACATAGGTCCTCTTGTCCAGTTTTAGCCATCTTGGATAACACGAGGACGAAAAACCCGGGTCCGCCGCCGAAACGGACCCGGGTTTGGGTTACGCGGCCTCCGACGCCGCCATCATGTTCTCCGCCAGGATGCCATAGCCCCGGGTAGGATCGGAGGTCAGAACATGGGTCACCGCGCCAACGAGCCGTCCGTCCTGTAGGATGGGGCTTCCGCTCATGCCCTGCACGATGCCCCCCGTCGCAGCCAGAAGCGCCGGGTCCGTCACCCGCACGGTGAGGTCCCGTCCGACCCCCGCCATGACGGTCCGGGCGATCTCCACCCGGTATTCCCGGGCGGCGCTTCCGTCCACGCAGGCAAGGATCGTCGCCTCGCCGTTTCGCACCTGGCCGGGCTCCGCCACCGGCAGCGCCTCATGGCCCGGGAAGGCCTGCCGGTCCATGCGGCCAAAGAGGCCGCCGCCGGTATTGGCCCGGATCACGCCGATCTCGTCCGACAGCGTGAAGCTGCCCGCCAGCTCCCCCGGGGCGTTGGGCTGCCCGGGCTTCACGTCCACGATCTCCGCGGAGCAGACGCTGCCCCCCGACGCCGGGAGCAGGCTGCCGCTCTCCCCGTCGTTCACGCCGTGGCCCAGAGCCCCGAAAACACCCGTCTCCGGGTCGATATAGGTCACGGTGCCAATGCCCGTCACGCTGTCCCGCAGCCAGAGCCCCAGCCGGGACCCTTCCGCTTCGGACCGCACCGGCGCGACGGAGATCGAGATCTCCCGCCCGTCCCGCAGGACGGTCAGCTCCGCGTCGCCCTCGCCCATGGCGTCGATGTCCGCCGCCAGGTCCTCCGCACGACGCACCGGCGCGCCGTTCACCGCCGTGATGACGTCTCCCGCCCGAAGACCCGCTTCCTGGGCCGGAGCGTACACGCCCTCGGACGTTTCAATGGCATTTGTGCCCGCCACCAGCACCCCCGCGATCTCCATGCGGATGCCCACCGGTTCTCCGATGGGAATGAGCTCCTCCGCCGCCAGCGCCGGCGTGGTGAGGACGCTTCCCGCCAGAAGGACCGCCGCCCATCGGAGCCGCGTTCGATTTTTTTCCCGCATAAACATACCCCCATTCGATTTTTGCGCCCTAACAGTATGCGGCGACGCCCGCGCCGCAACCGCGCAAAAATTTCTCTCCGCTGCCACCGCCGCCGGATAAGCGGTCCGACAGCCATTTCCATTTTTTTCGGTTTTTTGCCGCGATCTATTTCATAATGTGTGCGCCGTCGGGCAAAATACCATTGGAAAATTCGACGAAAAAACTCCGTCCGCGGAGAGTCCGCAGACGGAGCGCTTTGGAAATTATTTCTTGTTACGCAGCGGCTTTTTTCCGGCTCCGCAGGAGCTGGAACGCGAAGATCAGCGCCAGAACGACGATGCCGATGACATCCGACCAGGTGCCGGGCACCAGCAGCAGCAGTCCGCCCGCGATGGCCACGATCCGCAGCGGCCAGGCAAGGGTGCCCCGGAAGTAGCCCTCCAGGCCCATGCCCAGCATCAGGATGCCGACGAGGGAGGTGATAATCACCTGCACGATCTGCAGCGCCGTGGCGTCCACCAGCAGCATGACGGGGTTCATGGCGAAGATGTAGGGCACGACGAAAGCCGCAATGGCGAGTTTTGTGGCGTTCAGCGCCGTTTTCATGGGCGGGGCCTTGGCGATGGCGGAGCCGGCGTAGGCCGCGAGAGCCACCGGCGGGGTGATGTCCGCCACGATTCCGAAGTAGAACACGAAGAAGTGGGCGGCGATGGGAGAGATGCCGATGGCCGGACTCATGAGGATGGGAGCGCAGGTGGAGGCCATGATGCAGTAGTTTGCCGTGGTGGGAACACCCATGCCCAGGACGATGCAGCACAGCATCGTGAAGAACAGGGCAATGAAAGCGCGGCCGCCGGAGACGGCGACGATGGCGGTGATGAGCTTCGAGGCAAGACCCGTGGAGGTGATGCATCCCGCCACCAGACCGGCCATGGCGCAGGCAACGGCCACGGTGATGGAGCTCTTCGCGCCGGACTCCAGGGCGTCCACAAACTTGGACGGGGTGAGGTTATCGGAGGTATCCTCGCTCTTCGTGACCTTTGTGATGACGTTGTTGGCAAGGCCCACCACGATGGTGACGACGATGGCGATGGCGGCGGAGAACTGCATGGTGCGGGTGCCGGTGGATACGAGCCACACCAAAACGATCAGCGGCAGCAGCAGGTACACCCGGGGCAGGAGCTTCAGCAGCTTCGGCAGCTCCTCCTTGGGGATGCCCTTGAGGCCCAGGCGCTTTGCCTCCAGATGGACGACGATGAAGATGCCGGTGAAGTACAGCACCGCCGGAAGGATGGCTTTGAGGGCCACCTGTCCGTAGGGGATACCCATGTATTCCGCCATGAGGAACGCCGCCGCGCCCATGATGGGGGGCATGATCTGTCCGCCGGTGGACGCCGCGGCCTCCACCGCGCCGGCAAACTCGCCCTTGTAGCCCGTCTTTTTCATCATGGGGATGGTGACGGAGCCGGTAGTGACGGTGTTGCCCACGGAGGAGCCGGACACCATGCCGCAGAGAGCGGAGGAGATGACCGCCACCTTCGCCGGACCGCCGGAGAAGCGTCCGACAAGGGCGTTTGCGAGATTTATAAAAAACTGGGATATGCCGGTTCTTTCCAGGAAGGCGCCGAAGATGATGAACACTACGATATATTTCGAGCAGACGTTGATGGGGGTGTTCATCATGCCGGTGGTGGTATAGAAGAGGTCATAGATGACCTTGCCGAAGCGGACGTTCGCGAAGGTATAGACCATCAGCGCACCCACGACGCACAGGATAGGGATGCCGACGCAGCGGCGGCAGAGCTCCATGAACGCCAGAATGGCCAGAATGGCCATTACGACCATTTTGGGGTCCTGGGTGACGCGGGTGGCGAGCTTGATAATGCTGGTCGCGTTCGCCGCGAAATAGAAAAACGGGATCGCGCCGACCACCATGATGATAATGTCGTACCAGGGCAGGTAGTTGACCCGGGTCATGCCTTTTTTGATGGGGTAATGCAGGTATCCCAGCAGCAGGATGCAGCCCAGGAAGATGTTGAGCTTCTCCTCCGGCATCATGGTGGAGAACAGGGTCACATAGATGCAGTACAGGGAAAACGCCGCCGCCAGATACCGCATGATCTGCCGGGGAACGCCCTCCCAGATGCGGGTATTGGACTCGCGGTCGTATTTTTTCATGACGGCCTCGACGTCAGCGGCGGTGCCGGTCTCGGCGGATTCGACAGGGGGCATTTCCGGCTCGACGCGCTTTTTCTTCTTTTCCTTGGCCATGGCCTCTCCTTTCTTCGGACGGGGTGGGTTATGCGGTTTTTTCATCCCAATGGGGGATCGGGATAAAAAAGCGGCGTAACGCAAAAGAGAACGGCGACCCGCATCCCGAAAGGATGCGGGTCCCGCGTGCAGAACGAGGGGTGATTACTTGACAGGCACATCGATGCCCTTGTCGGCATAGTAGGCCGCCGCGCCGGGATGATAGGGCACGGTGGTGATGGAGGTGGCGAGCTCCAGGCTCAGGTTGCCGGCAATGCTGTGCGCGGCGATGAGATCGTCGACATTCTCGTATATGCCGTACAGGAAGTTGTACACATCCACGTCGGCCACGTCGTCCGCGGCGATAATGATAGCTCCGACGTAAACGGTGCTGCAGTCCTCGGGCGTACCGTAGACATCAGCGGAGATCGTCGTTCTGGTGTAGGTGGGAATCTCGGCGATGAGCTGATCGATGTGCTCGTCGTCCAAGCTGATGAGATACACGTCGTTGGTGGCGGCGAGAGAAGTCACAGCGGACACAGGCGCGCCGGCGACCACGAAGGCGGCGTCGATCTGACCGTCCTGCAGAGCCTCAACGGAGTCGCTGAAGGACTGATATGTGGGGTTGATGTCGTCCTCGGTCAGGCCATAGATGCCCAGAACGTCGATGGCGTTGGAGTACACGCCGGAGCCGGCGGCGCCGATGGAGACGTTCTTGCCCGCCAGGTCGGCGACGGACTGGATGTTGGGATCCAGGGTTACGATGTGGACGGTTTCGGGATACAGCGCCGCGACGACGGAGAAGCTGTCTACCGCGCCGGTCTCCTCGAACTGGTTGGTGCCCTCGTAAGCGTACATCATGACGTCGTACTGGGTGAAGCCCAGGCCCGCGTCGCCCATCTCCAGAGCCTCGATGTTGGCCTTGGAACCGCCGGAGGTGATGGCTGTGACGCTGGTGCTGGTGACCTCGGAGACCTTCTGGGCAATGACGCCGCCGAAGGCATAGTAGGTGCCGGTGTCGCCGCCGGTGGTGAGGTTCAGGCTGGTGCCGCCGTCCTTGGGACCAAAGCCGGCTTCTTCGGCCTCTTCGGCCTCGGCCTCAGCCGCGGGCTCTTCCGCCGCAGCGGGTTCGGCAGCCGCCGCGGGCTCTTCCGCCGCGGTGGTGGACGTGCTGGAGCCGCCGCAGGCCGCCAGGGCCAGGACCATCAGCGCAGCCAGCAGGAGCGCAAGAAGCTTTTTCATTGTGTGTTCCTCCATGTTTGCAGTTTTCTATTTCCCATTATTCAAGGTGTTGCCATTATAGTTGCTTCCGGGGGAAATTTCAACCCCGAAAATGAATTTCACGCAAAATCAACTTTCAACTTTGCCGTTTTCACAGAGGGACGCGCCGACACTGACCGTATTTTGTTACTATTTCCAATAGAATTGACAGGGTTTTTGTCCTATGCTATTTTTATAGTAATCAAAAACAAGGGAGCGATGCACATGACAGGCGCTGAAGCCATGGTAAAATGCCTGGAGGCCGAGGGGATCACCCAGGTCTTCGGCTACCCCGGCGTGGCCATCGCCCCGTTCTACGAGGGCCTGTACCACTCCGACATCCAGCATATCCTCGTCCGACAGGAGCAGAACGCCGGTCACGCAGCCAGCGGCTATGCCCGCCTGTCCCGGAAGCCCGCCGTGTGCGTCGTCACCTCCGGGCCGGGGGCAACGAACCTCATCACCGCCCTCGCCACCGCCTATGCCGACAGCATCCCCATCGTGGCCATCTCCGGGCAGGTGTCCAGCGAGCTGCTGGGCCGGGACGTGTTCCAGGAGGCGGACATGCGGGGCGCGACGGAGTCCTTTGTCAAGCACAGCTACCTCGTGAAGGACCCGGACGACATCCCCCGGATGTTCAAGGAGGCGTTCTACATCGCCGCCACCGGGCGCAAGGGACCCGTCCTCATCGACATCCCCATCGACGTCCAGAACCGCAGCCTCTCGAAGCCCTTCGCCTACCCCGACGCCGTCGCCATGCGGGGATATAAGCCCGAGATCAAGGTGAACATGGGCCAGATCCACAAGGTGGTGGCCGCCCTGAACCAGGCGAAAAAGCCTCTCATCTGCGCCGGCGGCGGTGTGATCCTGGGGGACGGAGAGGAGCTTCTGCGCACCTTCTGCGAGAAGTTCAACATCCCCCTCGTCCACACCATGATGGGCATGGGCGTCCTGCCGAAAAAGCATCCGCTCTACTTCGGCATGCTGGGAAACAACGGCAAGCCCTACGCGAACAAGGCCGTCCGCCGGGCGGACCTGCTGCTCGTCGTCGGCGCGCGGCTGGCCGACCGGGCCATCCCCAAGCCGGAGAACCTCGCCCAGCGGGTCGCCGTCATCCACATCGACATCGACACCGCCGAGATCGGCAAGAACATGGGTCCCACGATCCCCCTGGTGGGCGACGTGCGGGACATCTTCTCCGCGCTTCTGGACGAGGGCATCGCTCCCGCGCCGCAGAGCTGGATCGACGAGCTGGAGGACGTGAAGCGAAACACCCTGGACGGGCGGGTATTCAGCGACAAATTCGTAAACCCCAACCTCCTCGTGCAGAAGCTCTCGGAGAAAATGGCGGACGACGCCGTGTACGTGGCAGACGTGGGCCAGAACCAGCTCTGGAGCGCGGACAACTACGTCATGAAAAACGGACGCTTCCTCACCACCGGCGGCATGGGCACCATGGGCTACGCCATCCCCGCCGCCATGGGCGCGAAGGTATGCGCTCCGGCCCGGCAGACCGTGGCCGTCTGCGGGGACGGCTCCTTCCAAATGTCCATGAACGAGCTTGCCACCCTGCGGGTAAACGACATCCCCGTGAAGGTCCTGGTGGTCCGCAACCGCTATCTCGGCCTCGTGCGGGAATACCAATACAACACCTACGACGCCCATTACGAGGGCGTGCAGCTCTACGACTGGCCCCGGTACGACAAGCTGGCGGCGGCCTACGACATGCCCTATTTCGTCTGCGCGCATACGGACGAGCTGGACGAAAAGCTCGACGCCTTCCTCGCCTGCCCCGACGCCTGCCTCATGGTATGCGAGGTGGACAGCGAGGACCGGGTCAAATGACGGGAGGAACGATATGAAAGGCATTTTTTCCGTACTCGTGGAAAACCGGGACGGCGTTCTGTCCAGCATCGCGGGACTGTTCGCCCGCCGGGGCTACAACATCGACAGCCTCGCCGTCGGCGTCACCGACAACAGCGAGATCTCCAGCATGACCATCGTCTCCTCCGGCGACCAGCGCACCATCGACCAGATCGAAAAACAGCTCAACAAGAAGATCGACGTCATCAAGGTCCGCCGTCTGAGCGAGGCCAAATGCGTCACCCTGGAGATGATGCTCATCAAGGTCTCCTGCTCGGCCACGACGCGCTCCTCCCTCATCGAGCTGTGCCAGATCACCGGAGCGAAGATCATGAAGGTCGCACCGAAATACCTCCTGCTGGAGTACCACGCCGATCCCGAGGGCATCGAGGACTTCCTCCGCCTCGTGCGGGGCTTCGGCATCCTCGATGTCCAGCGCACCGGCGCCATCGCCATGGAGAAAAGCTAAATGCTTCTATACAACACACCCATCACCGAAATGCTCCCCGGGGACGACATCGAGGGGTTCTATCTTCTGAATGACCCCGCCGTCCGCACCAGCAAAAACGGCAAGCCGTATCTCGCCGGAAAGCTCTCCGACCGCACCGGCAGCATCGAGCTCCGGGCCTGGGACTATCCCGGTCCTCTGGGCTCCGGGGACGCGGGCTCCGTGGTGAAGGTCCGCGGCCAGGTCGGGGAATTCGGCGGGGAGCCCCAGTTCAACGTCCGCCTCATCCGCGCCGTCACGGAGGAAGACGTCTATGACCGGGCTGCTCTTGTCCCCACCGCGCCCATCGACCCGGACGCTGCCATGGAGGAGATCCGTGGGCTGATCGCCTCCTTCCGGGACCCGGATTACCGCGCTCTCGCAACGATGATGCTGGACCGAAACGAGACCCTGCTCCGATCCTTCCCCGCCGCGAAGAGCATGCACCACAGCTTCGTTTCCGGGCTTCTCATGCACACGCTGGGGATGCTGCGGCTGGCGGACCGCATCGCCGCTCTGTACCCCGAGGTCATCCACCGGGACCTGCTCCTCACGGGCACGCTGCTCCACGATTTTGCGAAGGCAAAGGAATTCGACCTCTCCCCCCTCGGCCTCGTGGCGGACTACTCCGTGCCGGGACAGCTTCTCGGCCACCTCTACATGGGGGCGAGGGACGTGGCCGCCGCCGCGGAGGAGCTGGGACTGCCGGAGGAGAAATCCCTCCTGGTGCAGCACCTCATCGTCTCCCACCACGGCATCCGGGAGTACGGCGCGATCACCCTGCCCGCTACGGCGGAGGCGGAGCTATTGAGCTTTCTCGACCTCATCGACAGCCGCATGGAGATATACCGGGAAATTCTGGCCGACGTGGAGCCGGGGCATTTCAGCGGCCCGGTCTACGCCCTGGACCGCAAGCGGCTGTACCGTCACTTCTGAACCGAAAACCGCATCGAAAAACCACCGTCCGAGGATGAACGCCTCCGACGGTGGTTTGTTTATATGGTATGCAGTTATACGAGAAAGAGCTCCAGCACCAGCACCACGCCGCAGCAGGTCACGGCCACGGGGAACAGTCCCGCGCCGAACCAGGCCAGGACGATGCCCACCACCAGCGCCGCGATCCCCGCGATGGGGGACTGCGTCGCCTCCACGATGGCCGGGAAGGTCATCACCGCGAGGGTGACGTACGGCACATAGTACAGAAACGACCGCAGGAACCGGCTGCGGATGGGCTTCCGCACCAGGGTCAGGGGCAGAGCGCGGATGGCGTACACCACCGCGAACATCACAAGGATGTAAAGATACACATTATGCCGCATCGGGTACCTCCTCTTCCTCCTTCACGGGAAACGCCGCCGCGGCGATGCCCGCCAGGACGACGGTGAGGAGAATGACCCGGGTGCCGGAGGACAGAGCCGAGAGCCAGGGAAGCCGGGACGCGGCAAAGCTCGCGGCAAAGCTCAAAAGCACGAACAGCAGAACGACTCGGTTCTCCCGGGCGGGAGGGATGATGACGGCGATGAACATGCCGAAAAGAGCCACGCTCAGAGCGCTCAGCACCCGCAGAGGGAGAACGTTTCCCACGATGATGCCGAGAGCCGTTCCCGCCGCCCACATAGGGATCGCCACGACATAGGACCCGTAGGAATACAGCGGGTCCAGGGGCTTCGGCTGGGCAACGGCGATGCCGAAGAGCTCGTCCGTCACGCTGTAGCCGATGGCAAAGCGGTGGAGCAGGGAGGTGTTGGGGTCCAGGCGCTGGCTCAGAGCAAAGCTCATGAGAAGATACCTGGCGTTCGCCACCAGGGTCACAAGGGCCATCTCCCAGTAGGACGCTCCGGCGCCGATGACGGTGATGGCGGCGTACTCCCCGGCGGAGGCCATGCCGACCCAGCTCATAAGGAAGCCTTGAAACGCCGTCATGCCGGCGTTTTTCGCGGTGATGCCCAGGGCAAAGGACACGGCGAGGTAGCCGAAGCCGATGGGAAGGCCGTCCTTCATGCCCCGCAGGAACACCGTGCGTCTTGTCTCGTTCATAATGCCGTCTTTTCCTCAGCGGCGAAAGAAGCTGTCAAAGAAGTCGTCGTCATAGTCCTCCCGAACATCCTCCGGGTGGTCCGCATTTTCCTCCAGCTCCGCGGGATCGTCCTCAGCAAAGTACTCCACGGAGGGACCGCGGTCCTCGTCCTCCGGGAAGCGAAGCCACTCCGCTTCCTCCTCCGTCATGCGGTCGGCGCGGTCCCGGCGGGCGCGGCGCAGGTCGGACATATGCCGCACACGCTGGACAAGGTAAAAGACCACAAGAAGGATGTATACCGCGAGAAGCACGATGAGGATCGTGATGACCCGGCGGACCGTCTCCGCGGCGAAAAGCTCGTCGATCTCGGATTCGATGTAGTCCGTGCGGGACATTGCCACCGTGGAGGCCGCCACGAGATAGGAGCTGCCGAAGGTGCGGGTGACATTTCCGCTGTCGTCCGTCTCCACGGCGGTGATCTCGCCGAGGATTGTCCCCGCGTTCACCGGCGCGGTGAGAGTCTCGCCGGTCTGCTCATGGTATAGGACGTACTGGTAGCTGACCCGGGAGATGTCGTAATCCCGGGGCAGGATGACGGAGACGGCGTCCTCGGCCCGGACGCCGACGGTCTCGGAGGTGCCCATCTGCACGGGGACGGTGATGCGGGTCTCCGTGGAGCTCAGGACCTGCCGGAGCTCGAAGTTTTCGAACATCCAGTCGCAGAGGGTGATGCTGTCCCGGAACTGACCGTTCTGGGAGGGGCTGTTCATCACGACGCCGATGACATGCATATCGTCCTTCTCAGCAGAGGACACAAGGCAGTATCCGGCGTCAGAGAAGTAGCCGGTCTTGATGCCGTCGGCGTAGGAGTAGTAAAGGTCGCTGTTTTCGTCCAGCAGAAGGTTCGTGTTTTCCAGGTTCCGCTCCCCGGCTAGGTTGGTGGCGGGAACGGTGTGGCTCTGGGTGCCGCAGATCTGCTCAAAGAGGTCGTGATCCATAGCCTCCCGGGCGATACGTGCAAGGTCCGCTGCGGTGGAGTAATGGTCGCTGTTCTCCAGGCCGTTTACGTTCGTAAAGTGGGTGTTCTCGCAGCCCAGCTCCTCCGCCCGCCGATTCATGGCCTCCACGAAGGAGGACACGGAGCCGGAGACATACTCCGCCAGGATGTTGCAGGCCTCATTCGCAGAAACGAGCATGGCGCAGTAGAGCAGATCCTGCACGGACATGACCTCGCCGGGCTGGATCTGGGGATTGGCATGGGAGCTGTCGAATTCCAGGTTGTAGAGGCTCGACTCCGAGGCGGTCACCGCGTCGTTCAGGCCGATGTCGCCCCGCTCGATGGCCTCCACCACGAGAAACGCCGTCACGAGCTTCGTGGTGCTGGCGGGCTGGATGCGCTCATCCGCGTTCTTTACGAAATAGACCTCGCCGGAGTCCGCGTCCATCAGCACCGCGGCATAGGCGTCCACCTCCGGCTCGTCCACCGCGAGGGCGGACACCGGGAACAGGGACGCTGCCAGGAGGCATATCAGCACAAGCGAAAGGAACTTGAATTTTTTCATGTCATTCTCCGCGAAAGTATGGTATGATAAAAGAAGGATGCCGCCGGTCCTCCGGTTCGGAAGCCGGTCATCTACACATTATATGAAAAAAACCGCGGAAAATCAACTCATATTTCCTGGAATGCCATGACAATGAAAATTCTACGCTCTCCCGCCCTGTGGCTCGCGGTCCCAACGATCGGGCTGGCCCTTCTGGCGGCGGCGGTCCTGTTCCGTCCGGCAGCCCCGGCGCCGATGGACTTCGCTCCCGCCGCGGACGGCACCCCCTACCGCCTGGATCTGAACGACGCCACTGCCCCGGAGCTGGAGGCCCTGCCCGGCATCGGACCCGTGCTGGCGGAGCGCATCCTCGCATCTCGGACGGAGCTGGGCCGCTTCGAGACGGAGGCCGATGTTCTCTCCGTCCCCGGCATCGGCGAGGCAACATATAAAAAAATCGCGCCCTACATCACCTATGGAAACGAGGTATCCCCATGAAGATTCTGGTCGTTGACGACGAGGAGCTGCTCGTCAAAGGCATCAAATTCAATCTCGAAAACGAGGGCTATGAGGTCGACGCCTGCTACGACGGGCAGACCGCCGTGGACATGGCCGCCCAGACCGCCTACAGCCTCATCATCCTGGACCTCATGATGCCGAAGCTGGACGGTCTTTCCGCCTGCATGAAGATCCGGGAGACCTCCACCGTGCCCATCATCATGCTCACCGCGAAGACCGAGGACACGGACAAGCTCATCGGCTTCGAGTACGGCGCGGACGACTACATCACCAAGCCCTTCAATATTCTGGAGCTGAAGGCCCGGGTCCGGGCGCTGCTCCGACGCAGCGGTATGCAGGCCGGCGCCGCCCAGGAAAATTCCTCCGCCCGAATCTCCCACGGCTTCGTGACCCTGGACACCGAACGCCGCACCGCCGAGGTGGACGGGCGCGTCATCGACCTCACCGTGAAGGAATTCGACCTTGTGGAGCTTCTCATGCGGAACCCCGGCAAGGTCTACTCCCGGGAGAACCTCCTGGACCTGGTCTGGGGATACGACTATCAGGGCGACATCCGCACCGTGGACGTGCACATCCGCCGTCTGCGGGAAAAACTGGAACGCCACCCGGCGGAGCCGGAGTGCATCATCACCAAATGGGGCGTGGGTTATTATTTCAAAGACTGACCGACGGAAAAACCGCCGCGGCAGCGTCCGATTCAAGATCGCGGCTACCTTTGCCCTTTTTACGGCGCTGCTGCTGCTCATATTGAACATCTATCCCGTGCTCGTCACCCGGGATATGGTCATCGCCGCGAAAAAAAGCTCGCTCCAGTCCCAGGGCCTCGTCATTTCGAGCTCCCTGTCCGCGCTGGAATCCCTCACCGGGGAGGCCGCCGCCCAGGTCATGGAGCTTCTCGACGTGACGCCCTCCACCCGCATCCTGGTGACCGATCCCGCCGGACAGATCCTCTACGACACCTCGGACGAGGACGACGCCGCGGGACGCTATGCGCTTTTGACAGAGGTCCGCGCCGCGCTGAACGGACGGGCTGTGTTTTACTGCGGCTATACCGGCGGTGTATTTACGAGCCGCGCCGCAATGCCGGTCATTTCCTCCGGCGGCGTCCTGGGAGCGGTGTATCTCTCCGAGAGCGACGCCGAGCAGGGCGAGATCATCCACGGCCTGCAGCGGAACCTGCGGACCATGTCCATCGCCTTCGGCGGCGTGGGCATCGTCGTGGTGTACGTCATCGCGGCGACCCTGACCCGCCGAATCAAGCGCCTTGCCGCCGCGGTGAACGTGGTCAGCTCCGGCGACTACGCCTACCGCCTGAACGTGCAGGGAGACGATGAGATCGCCCAGCTTTCGAACGAATTCAACGACCTCACCGGCCGCCTCGAGAGCACGGAGGAGGCCCGCCGGCGCTTCGTCTCCGACGCCTCCCACGAGCTCCGCACGCCGCTGGCCGCCATTCGGCTCCTGTCCGACAGCATCACCCAGTCGGACAACATGGACGGCGGCACCATGCGGGAATTCGCCACAGACATCGGCAGCGAGGCCGAACGCCTGCAGCGCATTACGGAAAAGCTCATGAACCTCACGAAGCTGGACGCCGGCGTCACCCAGCGGCTCCGGGAACCGGTGGAGGTGGCCTCCGTGGTCCGGCGGACGCTGCATCTTTTGGAGCCTCTCGCCTCGGAGCAGGACGTGGCCATCGTGACGAGCCTCGACGAAAGCTGCGTGGTCCTCGCCTCGGCGGACGACCTATACCAAATCATCTTCAACCTCGCGGAAAACGGCGTGAAGTACAATATCCCCGGCGGCCGGGTCACTCTGGACCTGCGACGGGAGGGGAAAGACGTGGTCCTCACCGTCACGGACACCGGCATCGGCATCCCGGAGGCGGACCTCGAAAACATCTTCGACCGCTTCTACCGGGTGGACAAAGCCCGCTCCCGGGCCTCCGGCGGCAGCGGCCTCGGCCTTGCCATCGTCCACGACGCGGTGGCGGCAAACGGCGGCACCATCGACGTCTCCCTCCCCGATGAGGGCGGGACCCGCTTCACCGTCACCTTCCCCGCCGCGAAAAAGTCCCGGGGGGTGTTCTCATGAAACGCCGAATGATCACGCTCCTGCTGGCGCTGCTGCTGCTTTCCGGCTGCTCCGCTCCGGCAGCCCTGTCCCGCCTGCTCGAAGGGGACACGGCGGATGCGTCCGAAGCCCTGCTGGTCTATCGCATTGCCGCCGATCCCTCCGACGGAGGCGATCTCGTCCGGGCCCAGACCTACCCCCTGCCGGACAGCGGCTCGGACGTCCCGGCGGCGCTCGTGACCCTGATGCAGACCCCGCCCGGAGACGCCGGGCTATCCTCCGCTCTGCCCCCCGGGGCCTCCGTGGAGGACTGGTCCCTGGAAAACGGCGTGATAACGCTGATCCTCTCGGAGGCCTTTCTCGATGCGCCGGAGATGGACCGCAGTCTCGCCGCCCTGTGCGCGGCGCTGACGTTCTGCCAACTGGACGAGATCGACGCTGTCACCGTCCTCTGCGGCGGCCAGACCCTCTACGCCGGGCTCATGCCGGAGGATGCCTTCTTCGATGACACGCCCTCCGATCCCTATTCCCGGCAGCTCCGGCTGTACTTCCCGGACGCGGACGGCCGCTGGCTTCTGAGCGAATACCACACCCTGACGCTGGACGAGGATACCTCTCCCGAGCGCTATGTGGTGGAGGAGCTTCTCCGGGGACCCAACAACGGCGAGCTTGCCGCCGTGATGCCGGCGGGCACAAGGCTCCTTTCCTGCACCACGGCGGACGGGATATGCACCGTGGACCTTACCCGGGAGTTTTACGACGCCCGGCCGGACACCGCTCTCGGAGAGCGGCTCGTCCTGGGCGCCCTCGCAAATTCTCTCACCTCCCTGTCCGGGGTGGACGCCGTGCGGGTGCTGGTGGAGGGGGAAGCCGTGGACGCCTATGTTTACCGCTCTATCGCGGAACCCCTGGAGCGCTTCGCCGCCGCCGTGGGTCCCGTGTCCGTCCCCAAGGGGGAGCTGGACGCGGACCTCTATCTCGCCGTGCCGGGACTGTCCGGCGTGACGCCCCTGCCCTACCGGGTCCAGACCGCGGACTACGCCTCCGACGCCGAGGCCGTGATCTCCGCCCTGCTGGGAGCCTCGGAGCCTGGGTATCCCGCGCTGTTTTCCGGCATCGGCTCCGTAGTGGGCATCCGTCTGCAGGGCACCGTATGCACGGTGGACCTGTCCGAGAGCTTTTTCGTCTCCCTGCCGGAGGAAGCCCGCAGCCTCGCCGTGGGCTCCATTGCCGCCAGTTTATGCGCCCTGCCGGATATTCTCGCCGTCCGCTTCACCGTGGGCGGGAACGCCGCCGTTTTCGACGGCACGGACTGGTCCGGTCCCTGGCGTGAATTTTCAGAAATCGAGGTATACTGATTTGTCAAGAATCCCTGCCATCCAAGAAAAACTCGGCGCGCTGGACGCGCTGCTGCTCACCGACCCCATCACCATCCGCTACGCCTCCGGCTTTGCCATTACGGACGGCGCTTCCGTCGTCACAAAGCATGGCGCCTGGCTCATCACCGACAGCCGCTACATCGAGGCCGCCGCAGCCGCCGTCACCGGCATGGAGGTCCGCTGCGTCAGCCGGGACAAGGGCCTCGCCGCCCACATTCGGGAGCTGATCGCCGCCGCCGGACCCGCCGTTGGCGCGGAGGAGGACCGCATGAGCCGCCGGGAGTGGGACGCCTATGAGCGTGATCTCGGCGTGACGCTCCAGCCCGCGGCCCGCATCATCGCCGGTCTTCGGGCCAGCAAGGACGCCTCGGAGCTGGAGTTCATCACCGCCGCCCAGCGCATCGCGGAAAAGGCCCTGGACGAGGTCCTCGGCATCCTTCGCCCGGGCCTCACGGAATCGGAGGTCGCGGCGGAGCTCGTCTACCGCATGCTCAAATACGGCAGCGAGAAAAACTCCTTTGATCCCATCGTTGTCACCGGCTCCAAAACCAGCATGCCCCACGGCGTGCCCGGGGACAAGATCATCCAGGCCGGAGATTTCGTCACCATGGACTTCGGGGCCATGTTCAGCGGATACTGCTCCGACATGACCCGCACCGTCGCCGTCGGCCACGCCACGGAGGAGATGAAAAAGGTCTACGCCATCGTGCTGGAAGCCCAGCTGGCCGGCATCGACGCCGCCCGGGCGGGGGTCACCGGTCAGGCCATCGACGGCGCGGCCCGGGCCGTCATCGAAAAGGCGGGGTACGGCCCCTACTTCGGTCACGGCTTCGGTCACTCCCTGGGCCTCGAGATCCACGAAGCCCCCAACGCCAACCCCTCCAACGACCGGCCCATGCCCCTGGGAGCCTTTATCTCCGCGGAGCCGGGCATCTATCTTCCCGGACGCTTCGGCGTGCGCATCGAGGATGAGATGTGGCTCCGGGAGGACGGCGCGTATGTCGTCACAAAAGCCCCGAAGGAGCTTATCCTTCTATAAAGTTCTTGCCAACCGCCGGATTTTATAGTAAAATCCGTAGTCAGAGAAAAATTATTTACGATAAACGCAAATGGAGGACATATTATGCCTATCACCGCAGGAGATTTTCGCAACGGCGTGACCTTTGAGATGGACGGTCAGCCCATGCAGGTCATCGAGTTCCAGCACGTCAAGCCCGGCAAGGGCGCGGCCTTTGTCCGCACTAAGTACAAAAACATCATCACCGGCGCCATCCGTGAGGAATCCTTCAACCCCTCCGCGAAGTTCGAGAACGCCTTCGTGGAGCGCAAGGACATGGAGTTCAGCTATGCCGACGGCGACCTTTATTACTTCATGAACCCCGAAACCTACGAGCTGGAGCCCGTGGACAAGTCCAACCTCTCCGACGGCTTCCGCTTCGTCAAGGAGAACGAGACCTGCACCCTGAGCTTCTATAACGGCGTCTGCTTCTCCGTGGAAGCCCCGAACTTCGTCGTCCTCGAGATCACCGAGACCGACCCGGGCTTTGCCGGCAACACCGCCACCAACGCCACGAAGCCCGCCACCGTCGAGACCGGCGCGGAGGTCAAGGTCCCTCTGTTCATCGAGCCCGGTGAGCGCATCCAGATCGACACCCGCACCGGTGAATACCTCGGCCGCGCCAAGGGCTGATCTTCGGAGGACACACCCCATGACGACTGCGGAAAAGGTTGCGTACCTCAAGGGGCTTGTGGAGGGCCTCGGCCTTGACAAGAACGAGAAGGAAGGCAAAGTCCTCTCCGTCATCCTGGACATCCTGGAGGACCTGGCGCTGGACGTGGAGGACCTGCACGACGGCATCGACGAGCTGGGCGAGGGCCTGGACGCCGTGAGCGACGACCTGGAGGACGTGGAAGACATCCTCTTCGGCGATGAGGACGACTGGGACGATGAGGACGACGACCTGGAGGAGGGCGACGAGCTTCTGGACGACGAGGACCTGGTCCTGTACGAAGCCCAGTGCCCCGCCTGCGGCGAATTCGTTACCTTCGAGGAATCCGTCCTGGAGCAGGGCGGCATCGCCTGCCCGAACTGCGGCGAGAGCCTGGAGTTCGACTTGAGCGAAGAAACCGCCGACTGATTCTCCCAAAAAATACACGCCCGGAGCGCTGGCTCCGGGTGTTTTTGACGTTTTTCCGAAACATTCACCAATTGTTCACAAATCGTTGCGAGTTTATTCATGATTTCCGACCGTTTCTGTTGTATCATGCAGTCACTGGGATGAATGCAGAACACCCCATGACAAGATTGCTGATCCTCATTTTTCACTCCTCTCTTCTTTTTTGTGCGAAGACGGACGACCGAAAGGCCGTCCGTCTTTGTGCGTTTTGCGGTTTTTATACTAATCCTTGATTGAAAGCTGACACCGAGCGCCGAGGGAAATCGCCGCCAGACGAGGCGGAGGACGCAGGCGGGCTGGCGCCCGTCAAGGACGACAACGAAGTATGGCGGTGATTTACCCGGCGTGAATGTCAGGTTTTAGTCGAGGATTAGTATTAATATCCCCATGCGCCCCGGGCGGAGATGCCCGTGTCCAGGATGTCGTAGGCAAGCGCATCCTTGTCGGCGGCCAGGGAACAGCACAGCGTCCCGTCCCGCACCCCGAGGCCGTAGAGCAGGCCATTGGCGGTATTCGGCACCCGGGCATAGCGCATGGCATTCGTCCGCAGGTCGTAGTAGCAGATCGCCCGAGGGGTGTTGAAGTACAGCCGGTCCCGCACCAGCACAAGACCCGTGTACTGCTCCGGCGTGAGGGTCCCCGTCCCATCGGGCCAGCGGTCCGGCATGGAGACGAGGCATTCCGTCTCCCAGGTCGAGCGATCGCACCGCCACAGGCGGAATTCACCGTCGATGAAATAGGCGTATGCCCCGTCGAAGATCACTCTCGTGACCGCCGCGGCCCAGGGTACCGACTCCAGCCCGCCGCCGGGGACATACTCATCGCTGTCCCAGCCGTAATGCCCGGTGCTCTCGGCGTTGTATTCGCTGAACAGGAAATACGCATGCCGGATGAGGCCCAGCTTCTGGTTCTTGCCGTCGTCCCAGGTCACGTCGGAAAAATACCGCACGCCGTCCAGGGTCGCCAAAATCCAGGCGTGGTCCATGTCCTCGCTGTAGGTCGTCACCCCGTCGAGGCCCGCGAGAGACGCGAGAAGGGCGTACCCTTCCGCGTACCCGACGCAGACAGCCGTTTCCTCCGCCAGCGCACCGTAGGCTGTCTCTCCCCGCAGGGCCGCGCCATAGTCGCAGTGGAGGGCAAACCAGTCGTGGAGCGCCGTCAGGGTCTCCAGGTCCGTCATGTCCTCCGTCACGCAGGCATCCACCGCCGCCTGCCCGATCTCCGCCGCGGCGGCGTCCATCTCCTCGTCGGTCAGAGCCAGGGCCGGCGTCGCCAGCAGGAGGGCCAGCGCCAGAATCATACCAAAAAATCGCTTCATGTCTCCGGCTCCGGGAGGCTTTCCACCACGATCTTCTCCGCCCGATATACCGCGGAGCCGAAATCCGCCTGCATGCGGATGTTCTCGTTGTAGCCCGTGCCCAGAAAGCGGTTGTTGAGCCGCACGCCGCTCGCCAGCGCCGCGCCGGAGGCCTCCATGCTTTCCTTGAAATCCCCCATCTCATACCGGGCGTCCACAGCGTTCATGATGAGACCCCGGGGATGGACCTTCACGGGGGAGATATAGTTCACAAGCCCGCCGAAATCGCTGACCCGCAGGTTCTGGTGCCGGGCCTTGAGGGTATACCGGGCGTTGGGGTCGAGGCCCGCCATCCGCAGCTCGTCCACCGGCGGCGCGGCATGGGTCAGGCGGTAGAAGATGCCCTCCGCGGCTTCCTCCGTCCCGGCGGACACCTGCCAGCGGGTCTCCCCCTCCGGGGCCGGCACCCGGCGGAAGCGCCCGAACTGGAACAGCTTCCGATGGCGTTTGTAATACGCGATCTGGTCCTGGATGTCCTTCTCGTCCAGGGGCGTGAGCATCTTGAGGTCCAGCTCGTAGCCCAGCACGCCGAAGAAGCTCACGTTGCCCCGGGTGGACAGCGGCGTCCGGCGCAGGGTCTGGGCGTGGGGACAGGCGGTGACATGGGACCCCATGGTCGAGAGGGGATAGAGATACGATATGCCATCCTGGATGTCCATGCGCTCCACCGGGTCCGTATCGTCCGAGGTCCATATCTGCGGTCCGAAGCAGAGCATGCCGAGATCGAAGCGGTTGCCGCCGGAGGCACAGCTCTCGAGAAGCACCTCCGGCCGAGGCCCGAAGATGCGGCGCAGGATGTCGTACAGGCCAAGGATATAGTCGTACGCCTTCGCGCCGAAGGCGGTGCTGTGGCGGTTCATGTCCCACTTGACATAGGTGATCTCCGCGCTGTCCAGCACGGCGGAGACGTTCTCGACGATGTAATCCCGGACCTCCGGGCGGGTGAGGTCCAGAAGCAGCTCGAACCGGCCCAGGACCGGCTCCCGTCCCGGCTCCGTCAGCGCCCAGTCGGGGTGGGCGCGGTAGAGGTCGCTGTCCGGGTTCACCGCCTCCGGCTCAAACCATAGGCCCATGGAAAGTCCTTCGGCCTTCAGCTTTTTTGCCAGGCCGGAAAGCCCGTTCGGGAGCTTCTTTTTGTTGACGGTATAATCCCCCAGCCCGGCGTGGTCGTCGTTTCGCGCGCCGAACCAGCCGTCGTCCAGCACAAAGAGCTCGCAGCCCAGCTTCGCCGCGCGTTTAGCGAGGTCCACGAGACGCCGCTCGGTGAAGTCCATGCCGCAGCCCTCCCAGTCGTTATAGAGGACGGGACGCTCCCGCTCCTGCCAGCAGGCAGGGACGATGTGGTGGTTGACGAAGTCGTGCATATGGGCGGAAAGGCCATTGAAGCCCCGGACGGAAAAGCTCAGGACCGCCTCGGGGGTGTAGAAGCTCTCCCCAGGGGCCAGCTCCCGCCGGAAGCCCGCGGGGGACACGCCCTGCATGACCCGGGTCAGACCCGTCATGCCCCGCTGGGCGGAGCCATAGTGGTCGCCGGTCCAGACGAGGTTGAAGCCGTACACCCGGCCGTGGTCCTGCCCGGCCTCCGGCTCCGAGAGCAGAAAGCCGGGATTGTGCTGGTTGGAGGAAAAGCCCGTGCCGGACTCGCAGACGACCCGGGCCTCGTCCACCGGGGCCACACGGCGATGGGCCTCCGCGATCCAGCCGCCATGGAAGGAGGTCATGTTGTATCGGCCGGGAAGGTCCAGCATCCCGCTCATGAGCTTCGTGACGGCGGCGGGAGTGTTCCCGGTGTTCGTAAGCACAGCCCGGCGGGTGATGACGTCCGCCCGGGGGAACACGGTGAAGTACAGCGTCAGCGAAAGGCCCGCCGTCTCGTCCGCCAGCGCAACAGCCAGGGTCTCCGCTCCGCCCCGGGCCTGGGGAAGCGCCTCCATCGGCGCGATGCCCTCGGTGATCTCGTGACGCGCATAGCGAAAGTCCGTCGCCCCGCCGGAGACCGTCTCCACCTCGATGGGACTCTCGCGGAAATCCCCCCGGCCCATGCCGGACCAGGCCAGGGGAACGGTGTCCAGGGTATACGCCTGCTCCCGCTGATCGTAGGCCACCTCGCAGCCGTAGGGCACGGCGGCCTTCACCGCCAGCGCATCCGCGTCCGCCGCCTGCACCCGCGCGCCGTAGTGCAGGAGCGAAAGATGCCCGAATTCCGTCACGCGCAGGAGCATCGTCGTCGTATCCGTATGCAGGCAGAACAGCCCGCCCTTTGCTTCGATCATCGTCGGTCCCTCCGAGATAATTTCATTCACTCGAATTGTAGCATAATCCCCCGCCTCTTGCAATCTTCTCCGGCGCTGTGTTAGAATTTCCCCATGGAACTTCTTTCGATACAACAGACCGCCGACATGCTTCGCGCGGCGGACGACATCCTCATCCTCACCCACATCCGCCCGGACGGAGACGCCGCGGGCAGCGGATGTGCGCTGTGCCTCGGCCTGCGAGCCTTGGGCAAAACCGCCTATCTTGCGAAAAATCCCCCCTCCATGGCCCGGTACGAGACATACATGACGGCCCATTTTGCGCCGGAGGACTTCACGCCTCGCTTCATTATCGCCGTGGACACCGCCAGCGCGGGACAGTTTCCTCCCGGCTGGGAGCATCTCGCCTCCCGGACGGACCTTGCCATCGACCACCACGGCACCAACAGCGGCTACGCGCGGCATACTCTGCTGGACGACCACGCCGCCGCCGCGGGAGAGCTGGTGTACCTGGTGCTGGAAGCCCTGGGCGGTTCCATGACCCCGGCCATCGCGGAAGCGCTCTACACCGCCCTCGCCACAGACACCGCCTGCTTCCGCACGGCGGGCACCACGGGCCGCACCCTGGCCATCGCCGCAAAGCTCCACGACGCGGGCTTTGACGTATTCGATCTCACCCGCCGGCTGTTCGAGGTGAAATCCCCGGCAAGGCTCCGGCTGGAGGCGTACCTCTTCGGCAGGATGCGGTTTCCACTGCCGGGGGTGTGTGTCATGGTCCTGCCCTACGACGTGATACGCTCCTGCGGCGCAGGGGAGGACGACATGGACAAGCTCTCCGTAATTTCCATGACCCCGGAGGGGACCCGGGCGGGACTTCTTCTCCGGCAGCTCCCGGCGGGGGACTGGAAGATCTCTCTGCGGACAGACGGAGGCCTCCACGCGGGGCAGGTCCTGCGTACCGTGGGCGGCGGCGGACACCCGGATGCCGCCGGCGGCGTGATGGAGGGTGATCCCGCGGCCATCGAGAAGGCCATTCTCGCGGCGCTGGAGGCGGCGGCTTCCGCGCTTTAATACGTCGCGGGATTTGGCTCAAACCCGCCTCTAAAAACGACATATTATTAATATAAATTAATAAGCATAAAGGCGAAATGCCCTTTATGTTTATTTTTTGTCAAATTTTCAAAAAACCCCTTGACACCGGAGTTTTTCTATGATTACATAGCAAATGACGGGAGCGATGCCGCTCCAAAAAACGCCGCCACCGCCCCTGCATCATGGGCCCTGCAACCATACCCCTTTCTCCTCTTGATGCTTTCTCATGCAAGGAAACTCCTTTCCGATTTCGCTGCGCGCAGGGGCGTTTATAAACTCCACGCAGAGCCGTTTTGACAACGGCTCTTGTTTGTGTCATAATAGACCCACCCAAACGGGAAATTTATAAGGAGGAACATCCCATGAAAAAGACTCTTGCCATTCTTCTCGCCCTTGTGATGGTCGTGGCTCTCGCCGCCTGCGGCGGTTCCAAGACCGAGACCGCCGAGGCCCCCGCCGCGGAGGCTGCTCCCGCTGCCGAAGCCGCTCCCGCCGCCGGCAACACCTACAAGGTCACCTTCTCCACCGGCGAAACCTATGACCTGCCCGCCGGCGAGGACCTTGTCTTCTTCTTCCAGTGCGATCCCCCCGCGGACCTGGGCGCTCCCGCGGCCGGCGAGGAGGGCGCAGGCATTTCCGCGAGCGAAGGCGCCGTCGCCTACTCGAACATCACCCTCGGCGGACCGTACACCTATCCCACCGCGGAGCTCGTGACCGTCTCCGGCATCACCGGCGATGTCACCATCACCGTGGCCGACGCCGTGACCAGCATGGGCGACGGCTACTACCACATTTACTTCACGCAGGACGAGATCGACGAAGCCATCGCCTACAACGAGCAGATGGCCGCCGAAATGGCCGCGAACCCCATGGACGAAGGCTCCGGCGAGGCCTCCGGCGAGGCTTCCGGCGAGGCTTCCGGCATGGGCGACACCGACGCCGACTACGAGATTGTGGTCGACGGCAAGACCGTCACCGCTCACTACTCCGACGTGGACGACGGCAACCAGGAGACCAAGAGCTTCGAGATCACCGTGGACGATATGGTCATCACGGGCCACATCGACAAGGGTGTCTGGACCGCGGACTCCGGCGACGCCGCCGCGCAGGCCATCGTGGACGCCGTGCAGGCTGCCTTCGAGGGCAAGTAATTCCTTTTTCGCCATACCCCGCCGTCCCGGAACCCCTCCGGGACGGTTTTTTATCGCCGTCTTGGGATGCAGATTTGTTTCTTTTTGTAATTTTTTCTCTTTACAACCCCGAAGGGCTGTGGTATACTCGCGCTGTTCGCAGACGCGGACCATAAAAAGAGAAACCATCCAATCTGTAAAGGAGAAACAACCACCATGAAGAAGATTCTTGCTCTTGCTCTGGCGCTCGTCATGGTCCTGGCCCTCGCCGCCTGCGGCGGTTCCAAGACCGAGACCACCGAGGCCCCCGCCGCGGAGGCCGCTCCCGCTGCCGAAGCCGCTCCCGCCGCTCCCGCTGCGGAGGCCCCCGCTGCTCCTGCCGCTCCCGCCGCTCCTGAGGCCGCTCCCGAAGGCGAAGCCTCCGGCGAGCCCACCGGCGAGCCTCTCGCTGCCAACGGCGAGATAGAGATCACCGTGAACGGCGTCACCGGCACCGTGACCTTCGAGGAGAACGACAACGGCGACGAGACCACCAAGGGCCTCACCGTCACCTGGCAGGGCCAGACCTACACCGGCGCCATCGACAAGGGCCAGTACACCGCGGACGACGCGGCTGCCCAGCCCATTTTCGACGCCATCCAGGCGGCCCGCGAGGCCATGGGCGTCGGCGGTCCCTCCGGCGAGCCCACCGGCGAGCCCCAGGCCTGATCGCCTATCATCAGAAAATCGCTCCGGGACCTCCCGGGGCGGTTTTTCATAAGGCGCAATTTCATGGATAATCTCGTAAGTTCCGCGAGCCCGGAGGTCTGACATGGACGAAAAAAAGCGACCCGAACATCTTTATCGCGAGCTGTTCCGCGTGTTTTTCCGCGTGGGCATCCTGACCTTCGGCGGCGGCTACGCCATGCTGCCCATCCTTCGCCGGGAGGTGGTCGAGAACCGCCCCTGGTGCACGGATGAGGAGCTGGCGGACTACTACGCCGTGGGCCAGTGCACGCCGGGCATCATCGCCGTGAACACCGCCACCTTCGTGGGCTATAAGCTCGGCGGCATCCCCGGCGGCATCTTCGCCACGCTGAGCCTCGTGCTGCCGAGTCTTCTCATCATCCTCGTCATCGCCGCCGTGCTGCAGAACTTCGCGGAGTACGCCCTCGTGAAAAACGCCTTCGCGGGCATCCGCGTAGCGGTGACGGCGCTGGTGTTAAACGCGGTTTTGAAGCTTTTCAAAAGCGCGGTCGTGGATAAGCTCACGCTGTGCGTCTTCATCGCGGTGCTTCTCGCGGTGGTGATCTTCGGCGTGTCCCCCGTCGTGGTCGTGCTGGCGGCGGGACTTCTCGGCGTCGTCGTGAAAACCTGGGGGGAGGCAGCGAAGAAATGATCTACCTGCAGCTTTTCTGGGAGTTTTTCAAAACCGGCCTCTTCGCCGTGGGCGGCGGGCTGGCGACCCTGCCGTTTCTCTACGACATGGGCGAACGGACCGGGTGGTTTACCGCCGTCCAGGTGGCGGATATGCTCGCTGTGTCCGAGTCCACCCCCGGTCCCATCGGCATCAACATGGCGGTGTATACGGGCTTCACGAGCGCCGGACCCCTCGGCAGCCTGTGCGCGGTTCTCGGCATCGTCACCCCCAGCATCGTCATCATCCTCCTCATCGCCGCGTTTTTGAAGGCCTTTCGGGACAGCCGCTATGTGCAGGGCGTGTTCTACGGCATCCGCCCGGCGTCTACAGGGCTTATCGCCGCAGCCTTCGTCACGGTGGCCACCGGCGCACTGCTGCATCTCGACCAATGGACGGGCTGGGAGCGCTTCTGGACCGTCATCGATTGGAAAGCGGTGGTTCTCGCGGCGGCGGTGCTGGCCCTGAGCCGGAAATTCACAAAGCTCCATCCCGCAGTATATATCCTGGGCTGTGCCCTTTGCGGCATCGTCTTTCGCTTCGGCGGCGCGTAATGCGCCGCCGTTTCCATATATTGTGCCGAAAATCGCCGGTTTTCATTGCGTTTCCAATAATTTGTGTTATAATCTAGAATTAGGCATTTATGTAAACGAAACAAAGAATCCTTGATTCCGCCCGGGAAAGGAGGCTCCGCCCGTGAAAGACCGCCGCACATCGCGCATTCAGGCGCTTCTGCGCCGGGACGGCGTCGCCATCCTGCTGGCGGTGGGACTGTACCTTCTCACGGCTGCCGTGGTGCGGAGCCTCTTCCGCACGGACAACATGGCCGACTACCCCGCCCACACCCTCTGGGCCATCGTGCTCACGCCCCGGGACGCCCTGGCCTCTCTGTGGAACGGCTCGGAGCGGTTGTGGCACATCTGCGTGCGGGTGGTGTTCGGGCTGAATCACAACATGATCACCGCCTGCGCCGTAGTGACCGCCTTGGCGAATGCTGCCGCGTATTTTCTCGTCTTCCGGTCCCTGGAAGCGGTCTGCTCCGAAAAACGCCCCCGGTGGCTTCTGGCGGTCCTTCTGGCGGCGGTGTTCACGGCGAACGCTCTCACTGCGCCGGGCTGTCCCTTCGTGACGGACCGAGGCTATGTGAATTCCTGGCACAACCCCACGAACATCATGGTCCGGCCCTTCGCCGCGGCGGTATTTTACATGACCCTCCGCATTTACAACCGCCGCCGCTGCGGCACCCATGCCATCCTTGTCTCCGAAAACACCGCTCCCTTCGCCTTTGGGGACCGTCTGCGGGACGAGTGGCGCAGACCGGTGTTCACCCGGGGGGAGCTTCTGCTGTATCCCCTGTGCCTGCTGCTGTCGGTATACGCGAAGCCCGCATTCCTGCAGTTTTTCGCGCCGGCGATCTTCCTGTTCCTGCTCATGGATGTGATCCGCACGAAGGGCCGGCTTCTGCCGTTCTGCGTAAAGCTCGCGCTGGCGTATCTGCCCGCGGTGCTGGTCATCGGGACGCAGTTTCTCAACTATTTCGGCGGGTTTTCGAGTCTCGCCGAGGCGCAGAGCTCCGCGGAGACCCTGCGGGCCATGGAAGAGGCCGCCGGGGAGACGATCTACTACGACGCCACCTCGAATTTCGACCTGACCGGCATCGCCTTCTACTACATCCTGCCGTCCTTTTCCGGCGTGGGAGAGGTCCTGAAGGAGACGCTGAAGGCCGTCGTCCTGACCCTGTATTTGTGCGCGTTTCCGCTGGCGGTGTTTTTCCTGGACCGTCCGGAGGACCGGCGCGGCGCTGCCTGGCGTCTCGGGCTGTGGGGCGTGATCGCGGCGCGGCTGGAGTCCCTGCTCCTGCACGAGCTGGGCATCCGGGTGAACCACGGGAATTTCCGCTGGGCGTATTTCATCGCCGTGTGGCTGCTGTGGACGGTTGCCATTGTCCGCTATGCCGAGGGCATCTTCGCCCCGGACCGCCGGGGAAAGCTCCTGCGGTGGGCCGCCACGCCGCTGCTTATGTGGCATCTTGCCGTGGGCGTCGTCTATCTCGTCCGCATCCTGCAGACCTCTACCTACTGGTTCTGACGGAGGACCGCCATGCTTTCTGCCATCCTCACCATCGGCCTGCTCGCCGCCGCGGTCATTGCGGCGGGGTGTTTCGGCGCGTCCCGCTATAAACACGAGGGCCGGAGCGGTCTGTCCGCCATCGGGTATACCCTCGCGGCAGCGCTGCTGTGCTGGTTTCTCCTCCGCACCGGCCTGGAGCGGAGGCTCCTGGGTCCGGCAGGACTGTTTCTCTTCGCGTCGGACGGGGTATTCCTGCCCGGCCTGGCGGCGCTGCTTCTCGGCTGCGTTCTGCTGTGCTCGTTTTTCGGTTTGACTGCGCCGGGAAAGCGGCTCCTTACCGGTTTGTCCGCAGCCTCCCGCAAGGCCGGCGTCCACTGGCTCCTCGCTCTTGCGTCGGCGGGACTGTTCTTCCTCTGGGCCATGCGGATCACCGTCGTATCCTTCATGACGAACGACGATACCTGGCTCCTGCAGACCGCCGCCGGTACGGCAAAATACGGCCTTTCCTACGCCTCCGGCTCCTTTTCGAGCCCTCTTTTCTGCGGGCTGCTCGGCCTGTTTTACCGCCTCGATCCCGAGGGCTGGTGGTACGCGCTGTATCATCTCGCCATCCTCTTCGCCGCCTGCGCCATCGTGGGCCGGTGCATCCTGCTGCGGACCCACCGCCGGGGCTGGACGCCATTGCCGGGTCTTCTCATCCACTGGCTCGCCATGGGAGGCATCTTCTTTGCGCCCCTGGCGGAGCTCTCCTTCACCGTTACCCCCGCCGCCGCCGGCGCCGCCGCCGCCGCGCTGATCCTCTGCCGGGACGAAACGCCGTCCCTTGCCGGACGCATCGCCTCGGACATCGGGGCCATCGTCCTCATTCTGCTGGCCTGGCTCCAGCGCCGGTCCTCCGGCGAGGTCGTGCTGTGCTTTGCGGCCCTTGCCTGCCTCTGCCGTTTCATGGCAGTCCTGCGCCTGCCCCGGGGGGAGCGAAAAAAGCGGCTGATCTCCTGGGCCGCCTTTGTTCTCGCCGGCATCGCCGCCTACGGCGTATGCGTCGGCGCCCATCGCGCCGTCTCCCATCCCGGAGGCTATACCGACGCGGACATCGAATACAGCAACGCGGAATACTACCGCTCCATGGTCATGGACTATCTCGGGCCGTCGCTGACCGCCGAGGACCTGGAGGCCGTGGGCATCCCGCCGGAGCTGGGAAATCTCCTCATCAAGCGCTGGTACTTCATGGACCGCCGCGTGAACACCGACACCTTCCGGGCCATCACGGAGCTCTACTACCACCCGGAGGACACTGCGGAGGACGCCGCGGGCCTCTGGGAGACGCTGAAGAGCTCCTACATGGATTCGACCTTCTATCTTCCCGCGATCTATCTTCTGACCGCCGCGAGCGGGGTGTTCGTCCTGCTGTCGGCAGCGCAGCTTCTCCGACAGGGAAAACGCCGGTGGCCGGAATTCCTCGGATGCCTGTTCGCTCTGGGCGGCGCCGCGATCCTGTGCGCATACGCCATGTGGGAGGGGCGGTTCCTCTACCGGGTGTTCCTGCTGACCGCCATTCCCGCCCTCGTGGTCCAGCTCCTGTCCTGCCTCGCCATACCGGAGGGGTCCGCCCCGAAAAAGGGCAGCGTCTGGACCGCCGTCATCGCCGCCGGTACTGCCGCCCTGTGCGTGCTCTCCGTCCTGACCGTCACCCACATCCCCTACGCCGGCTTCTATGCCGACCGGGCGTATCTCTTTTCCTCCCAGTGGGAGACGGAGGCCTATGCCTCCGCCCGCCCGGACACCCATTTCGTCACGAATTTCTTCGCCCAGAACCTGGATCCCTTCCACGGCGGGACCTACCCCTCCAACATGGGTCTCTGGGGCGGCAGCGGCGTCACCGCCCTGCCGGACGAGGACCGGATGTTCGCGGAGGACTTCTTCCGGGAGGACGTTCGCTTTATGTGCGAAAATCCCGGCACGGTGATGATGCTCCTGCAGTATCTCACTCTGGATAACGGTCCCGTCGCCGCGCTGGACGAGGCGCATCTAACCGACAGCATCTGGGTATTTGACCTCGACCGGATCACCCCGGGGGAGGGCGTCACCGGCTGGTACGACGCCTATGGAAAGACCTACTACTTCCGGGAGGGACAAGCCGTTTCCGGCAGCCAGACCATCGACGGGGAGACCTACGATTTCCTCGAACCCGGACAGAAGGCCGTGATGCTTCCCATCGTCTCCGACACCGACGCCGGGTACATCACCACGGCCTACACCCTCGCCGCCGCGCCATAACACCAACGAAGGAGTCCGCCATGCCCCGCAGAAAGCTCGCCGTCATCGGCGCCAACGAATTTCAGGAGCCTCTCATCCGCCGCGCAAAGGAGATGGGCTTCGAGACCCATGTCTTCGCCTGGGCGGCGGACGACGTGGGCGAGCGCATCGCGGACGTGTTCCACCCCATCAGCATCGTGGAGAAGGACGCGATCCTCGCCGTATGCCGGGAGGTGGGGGCGGAGGCCTGCTGCACCATCGGCTCGGACCTGGCCGCCCTCACCGTAAACTACGTCCAGCGGGCCCTGGGAAAGCCCTGCAATCCCCCCATCACGGACCGCGTCGCCACGAACAAATTCGCCATGCGGCAGGCCTTTCGCGACGCCGGCGTTCCCTGCCCCGGATTTCTCGCGGCGGATGCCATCCCATCCGAGAGCGACCTTGCGGGCCTTGCATATCCCCTTATCGTGAAGCCCACGGACCGCTCCGGCAGCCGGGGCATCTTCAAGGTCCGGGACTACGGCGAGCTCTGCTGCGCTGTGCCTGCGGCCATCGAGCCATCCTTTGAAAAACGCGCCGTCATCGAGGAATATCTCGAGGGCGACGAGTATAGCTGCGAGGGCATCTCCTTCGCGGGAGAGCATCATCTCCTCGCCCTGACGAAAAAACACACCACCGGCGCACCTCACTTCATCGAGACAGGCCACGACGAGCCTTCCGGCCTCCCCCCGGAGCTCCAGGAGCGCATCTTCTCCCAGATCCGTCCCGCCCTGGACGCCCTGCACATCGAATACGGCGCATCCCACGCGGAGTTCAAGCTCACCCCCGAGGGCGGCGTTCGCATCGTGGAGATCGGGGCCCGGATGGGAGGCGACTGCATCGGCTCGGACCTTGTGTACCTCTCCACCGGCATCGACTACGTCGCCGCCGTCATCGACATCGCCTGCGGCGTCGCCCCGGACCTCACGCCGAAACACACACCGAAAAACGCCTCCGTGCGCTTCATCTTCACCGAAAGCGACCGCGCCGTTTTCGACGGCATCCGGCAAAATGCCCCGGAGACGATCTGGCGCTATTCCC
>CAYNZM010000011.1:0-30431 GCA_964401725.1 uncultured Oscillospiraceae bacterium | reverse complement strand
CAATCTTCTTGACAGGCACTCTTGTGCATATGAAGAATAATCAGCTTCAGAGCAAGCATCTCCTGTAAAAGTAGCGGATTCTATGATATAAAATCGCCCGTCAAGAAGCATAAGTAAGCGTTCCATTATTGTATAGAAACCCCACAGATTGCTCATCGGTATTGGCGAATCCGCCGATACATTTATCGTTCTTACGATACATTGCTCAATTCCAATGTGTAAAATACTGCCATTAAAATCATAGTCGAATATAGCAGAATGCGGACCTCCGAGGATTCCCTCATTTTTCAGCACTATATTCAATGAAGAACATCGATTATTGCCGACATTAATAAATTCATCATCGTTCATATATTGTCACCACAAATTCATTCATCATAAGGTTGTCATCTAAGAGAATATGCGCTTTTCAAAATCAGATGCAGCTTTTTCCCTTAACTCGTGTGCCTTGTCATAGTATGTATTTGAGCCGTCCTTCGTGGAATAATACTTATCAATAATAGCTTGCTGTTCCGGGATTGACGGAACCGGAATTCTGATTGCTCCGATTTCATCGCCATTCAAGTTATACTGACCGCCGCCCTGTCTGCGCATTACCGCAATTTGCTCTCTCACAAGCGGGGTCATAAAAAGAATATTTACATATTCCGGCAAAACAATAGATGTATCAAAGCGGTATCGAATTAAATACGATGCATAAGTATAAACATCTCTACTGTGAAATACCGCTGCTTTTCCGACCAAGTCTTTGCTACCGTTAGTCCTTGTAATTAGAAAATCACCGTCCCTCAGAAGCCATTTATCCGGTTCTTTATCGGTAATAGCGCATTTTAGCGGCAGATATTTTAACTCGGAATAATCTATCTCCCCGTTTACAATGTTTGACATTCTAAGAACTGGAATCATTCCCTTTTTCTGAGTTGGTGAAGCCTTGACGGATAAACCGAATAAAGACTCGGTTTGCAGGTCATTTATGCTATAGCTTTTACACTTAAAACTTCCGTACACATTGTCAAGGCGTCCTTCTTTCAGTATGTAGCCCACTTCCCATCTTCGCGTAGATGTAAATGGAATAATCTGCATTATGGATGCTGCGGCAGATGATTTTGGTGACTCCTGCTTCTTTAAATCAGAAACCTCGGACTGAATATCAAGCAGCAAGCCATCACTGAAGCTGTTGCCCTTTTCAATGTTGTCATCAGCCTCGGCAAGAGTAGCGTGGTATGCTTTGAGGATCTCCTCTTGCTCTGGTATCGAGGGTATTGGTGCTTTTATGGTAGCAAGCTTTTCAAATCGGAGAGTCTGCCGAACAGATCCGGTAGTGGAATCTCTGATCAGAGTATTAAAGTACTGACTTTTCATCATTAGCCACAAAAATTCCGGTAACAACGTGTCCTTGCAGCTAAAAACAACATAGGCAGGACTTATATATTCACCTTTTAAATCAGGTGTCTTTATTCCAATAGACCCAACATTTACTCTATATGGGTTATAAGCAATCCAGTTATCCTTAATGAGATGGTACTTTTGCTTTATTTTTCTACCTTTTTCTGTGTTTGCATCAAACATCCCGAATTTATTTGATACACCGAGAATAACGAAATCCTTGTCCGGGTAGTCTGAAAGCTGAATTTTTTCTGTCTGATGAATAATATGTTTTCCCAGTTCCTCCACCACATACTTTGATTTGATTTGGGTAAGAAAAAACTGCTTTACATCCCACTGTTGTATAGTGGAAAAAAGGACGGTTGAGAGAAGCGATGTATTATTATCCATTTAATACAACCTCCTTGCCGTTAACAACCTTGCAATATAAACCATCAGAATTCAGTCCGTATTTCACTTCAGTTTCCTTTGACAACCATAACATATTAGTTATACGGTATTCTCTGAATTCTTCTACCAATGCCGGAAGTTGATTTCCTTCCGATGCTGCACCAGTAGTTGTAATTCCCGCATCCTCAACCTTGGCAATGGGAATATCGTAGTCAAACTTCTTCTTGATAACAGGCTTGATTTCCTCGTCTATCAGCTTTTTCAAATCGATCAGCGCTTTTTCCGCTACTTTCTTCGCGTCTTTATTATTTTTTGCTGCTGCTGATATAGAATCAATTTCCGCTTCGATAGCAGAAGTATCTTTTTTGTCCTTTTTGGCTTGTTTCAGTCTGCCTCGTGCATCCTTGAGATCATCTTTAAGGGAATCTGTCTGAGCATCACAGGTAGCAATAGTCCCTGTCAAAGAATCTATCTCTGTTTGATGCAGTGCCGTAACCTCAATAGTCGCCTCTTTCTTGCATTTGTCGTATTCCGCTTCTTCATCCACGGTAAATTTGCGCATGAAAACAAGGCTCGGTTTAACAGTTGCTCCGGCTGCAATAAAAACATCCTGCGGTATGGAACATATAAGAATCAGCTTTGCGCGACCCTCAAAATACTCTCTGACTACAGCAAGATTTTTGTTGTTAAGTACGCCTTCCGGGAGAACCATACCCATACGTCCGCCTTTTTTGAGAAGACGGAGACACCGCTCCATAAAAAGAACCTCCGTGAGGGTACTCGTGCTGCCAAGATCATAAAGCGAAAGCAGTGACTTGCCAATGTGGTCATCAACCTGCTTAAGAGCTTCATCATAGGCCTTCCCATATTTGGCTTTGTATTTTCTCTTCATCTCCTCGTCAGTAAAGCGATCTGCCTCGGAGATAAGCTGATTACGGTCAACATTCTGACCGAATGGCGGATTTGTCAGAATCACATCGAATCTTTCCTCAAATATACCGTTGACATTGAGCAGACCATCGTGATGATGTACACCGCCGTGACCATCACCGTGCATAATCATATTCATTTTGGACGTTCGAGCCATACGAGGATTTGCGTCCGTTCCATAAATACAGTTCCGGGAAAGCTGATACATTCGGCTTCCTTCGATAGATGTATCGAGTTCGGTATTCAATGCCGTTTGCATCTCATCAATTTTGTCGCTGATTTCTATCTGTTCTTTTTCGGACTTGCTGTCAAAGTCATCTCCTTCAAGAGAGGCTCTCAGTTTTTCTTTCTGTGACCTGACATCAGCTTCTATTTTCTCGCGCACATATTCAAATGCCTTGATGAGAAATCCGCCGGAGCCACAGGTCGGATCGCAGATAACTTCGCCTTCCTGAGGATCGAGTATCTCCGTCATAAAATCCACAATCGTTCTCGGTGTAAAGAACTGTCCAAGTTCACCACGGAAAGTTGTGCCAAGGAATTGCTCAAAAGCGATGCCTTTTACATCATCCTGCGTATCAGACAGATTGTAGTTTTCGAGTTTCTCCAAAATCTGAACAAAGCTGTTCTCTCTGATTTTGATTTCATCATTATCCTCGAACAGATGGTCTTCCTTAAATTCGATTTTTGTGGTGTCGAACAGGTTCTGCATGTATGGCTGGTCAATGCCTCTCGCTTTCAAACCGGGACGCACATTTTTTTCGTAATTATCAGCCTGAGACAGATATTCCGCTTTGGTAAATACCTTTGTGCCTCTTTGCTGACGCTCATATCTGATCTTCATGAAAAGCAGTTTGCTGATCTCGTCAAATGCTGCTTCAGGAGACAGTTTGTCATTATTACGAATGATGTTGTGACAAGCCTGTAATGTTTTTGTGAATTCCTCGCGTGTAAACGTCTTTGTTTGGTTTTTAATCTGCTCGATTTTCTTAGCGTTATCGACATCTTTGGCAGTAGGTATAGCTACAACTTCCTCCAGCTTTTGCGGGAGAAATGCCGGATCAACATTAAAGAATTTAGTTTCCTTCTCGTTTGTGGTAACAAAGAAATCGGCATGTGCCCAAGCAGCATAATTAAAGCCTTGATAGTAATCCTCCACGCGGATTTTTACATTTTCCGCTTTGCACTCTACAACGATAAAAGCCGCTTTTCGATCGTCTTTGTCCTTCTTACTTTTCCAAATAACAATATCTGCACGAGCCTTGCCTTGCCCACGCTGCGAATTGTTGACTTTTAATTCCTGTGCCATCTGGTCTAAAGAGTAGCCATAATCATTTACAAGGGTACAGATATACCTCTGCCTGACTTTTTCCTCCGGCTTAGCAACAAGCCATTTATTTACTAAAGGGCAAAACACCTTGCCATCTTTTTCCTGATACTCAAGCTTTGCCATTATTTTTTTCCTCCATCTGTATTTTCTTTTCTGCCTGCGCTTTTTCTATAGCCTTGCGGCGGCGGTAATCGCGCTGATTTTTAGCATTCCGCGCTTTTTGACATTCCGGGCGGTCACAGTACTGCTGATGCTTGGCGTTCCGTATAAAGAAGCGTCCGCAGTGGTGGCAGCATATCATGATTCCTTCCGGTCGCTCATCCTCTTTACCGAAATCCTCCGGAGCGGGATCTTCCGACATCATCCGTGCCAGTACATACCACGCTATATCGAATACGGAATTCACATCGGCAGAGAACACAAGCCTGTTGTTTTGTGGATTGACCTTCAGCCGCAGCTTGAAATCCGGGATGCAGTCAATCAGCCGTTCACGCAGCTTCTCGTATTCATCATACGGCTCGGTGTAAAATTCTCCCTCCGGCGGCTGTTCCAACGGATGCTCCGCAAGATACTTATTGCCGAGTTTCATCTCTTCGAGCAGGTCTCCGTTTGCCGCGCTCAAATCGATATCGGGAATATCCATATTCCGCTTGTACCGCTCGAAATACGGAAGACCCTGAAAGTGTCTGCCCGTCTGGTACATCGCATAGGCAGGCTCATTATCCGCAAAGCAGATAGCCTCCAGCGCAATGTAAAAACGTGCGGCGTTATACAGATTCTCCAAGTCGGTCATAAAATCCTCTATGGAGAAGATGCCGTCACGCGCAGCCATCTCTGCGTCAATATCAGCAATGTCAAAGTTGTCATCGGTAAGAGCGTTATACAAGTAGTCGATAGCGTAAGGATGCATATTTTCCTTGCACCACTCGATGATTAACGCCTTGTGGTCGTTCTCCTCTGAAACATCATCTATCCGCCGCGCAAGTTCACACAGGCTGGTCAATATCTCTTTTCCCGACAGATTGTCCTTCGGTGTTAAATCCGGAGGACTTTTTTTATTGCAGACGGGACAGGCAAGCAGCCCGGACTTTTTATCATTCTTCATTTTATAGTTGGCAAAGCGGAAGTTGTGATAGATAAGCTGTCCCACGCCGCCGATCTCGCCAAAGCCGAGGATGTCCGTGTTCTTGTCGGCTCTGGATTCTATATAATCGCCGTTCCAGTTATATGGCATCTGTGAACCCCTTTCGTTAAACCGTAAGTGTGACCGTAAGCGGCTCGAATTAGATTACGATTACATTATAGTCTACAATAGCGTTAAACACAATAGCAAATTGTAAATTCGCTTTGAATTTTTCGCACCTTGACAACTGAACAGTCCGATCCGTAAGGGTTACCCGCCGGAGCACAGCGCGATGACCGCAAGAGAGCCTGTCCCTCCCGGCAGAGAAAACGCGGAGTCCTCAGACAAGAGGCTGCCGCAGGAAACGTAGCGGACGGATGCAAAAGAAAAATCTACAGAAACGGAGGTAATGAAGATTATGGAAAAGACAACCATGAGCGTGCAGGAACTGTCCGCGCAGATGGGCATCTCCCTGCCGAAGGCGTATGAACTTGTCAAAACACCGGGATTTCCGTCCATCCGAATCGGCACGAGAATCCTTATCCCGATTGATGCGTTTCGGGAATGGCTGGTCATCACTTCTAACAAAGAGGAATGACCGCCGCAAAAATATCGAAGGAAGGAGGTATAAAAATTGTCCGAGTTAAATGAATTCACATTCTGGCGTGCTTCATGCGTTCAGAATCCGAAGAACTGCTCATATCCCCAAAAGGTCGTTGTCACTGATGCGGAATCTTTCAATGAGATGGCGCATTTTGACCATGTGTCAGCTACATACAAAGACTGCTATAGGAGTAATGAGACATTCGAGGAATCGGAAGTTCAGGCTGGCGATATCGACAACGACAAAATAACCGACCCAAAGGACTGGGTAACACGCGATGACATCCATCGAATTTTTGAGGGCGTACCGCATATCATCTCGGAAAGCAAGAATCATATGAAGCCGAAAGGCACGAAGCCTCCTGCTCCCCGATATCATGCTTTTTGGAAAGCGGTCAGAGAAACCGATTATGCAGCCTATGCCGCTTTTAAAGAGAGATTGCAGAAGCATTTTCCGTTCTTAGACCCGAAAGCACTGGATGCCGCAAGATATTTTGACGGCACGGAAAATCCAAATGCTGTGTTCTATCCCGGCACGATGACAATCAATGAATTTATGGACAGGCTTGAGGCTGAAGAATGTGAATCTGTAGAAGAACCTGCTGATTTAGATATTATCCCGGAGGGAACGCGCAACAGCACCATGTTTCATTTCGCTGTTCGCACATTAAAGCGTTACGGCAACACGGAGGATGCAAGACGGCTGTTCCGTGAGGAATCCGATAAGTGCGTACCCGCTCTTGATAAGAAGGAACTGAACGGCATCTGGAAAAGTGCGCTGAAGTATTACGGTCTTATCAAGGCTCAGCCGGGATATGTTCTGCCGAAGCAATATAACGCTCCGAAAGAGATGCAGTGGGAACAGCCGATTCCTTTTGAAGAAGTCGACCTGCCACCGTTTCCGGTAGATGCTCTTCCGGGTAGGGTTCGCCCATATGTGGAGGCAGTAGCCGAGACTACGCAGACACCTGTGGATATGGCAGGAACCGCCGCCCTTGCAGTCATGGCAAGCTGCATTCAGGGTAAATATCTCGTTCAGGCAAAAGCCGACTGGACGGAACCGACCAATCTGTACGCTCTCATGGTGGCAGAACCGTCCGAGCGAAAATCCGCTGTCACGAGCCTGATGGTGAAGCCTGTAAATCTTTATGAGATGGAGTACAACAAACAGCACGCCGCCGCACTTGAGAAAAACCGTATGCAGAAGCGCATTCTGGAAAAGCGGCAGCGTTCTATTGAAGACAAGGTTGCAAAGGGAAAAGCCGAGGAAAGCGAACTGGATGATATCGTTGCTGAAATCTCGCGGTTTAAGGAACTGGCTCCCATGCAGCTTTATGTTGATGATATTACGCCGGAGAAGCTGATATCCGTACTTGCGGAGCATGACGGCATCGCCTCTGTCATATCGGCGGAGGGCGGCATCTTCGATCAGCTTGCCGGAGGGATGTATTCCAAAGCGGTCAACATCGATGTGTTCCTCAAAGGTCATGCCGGGGATTCCATTCGTATAGACCGAATCGGCAGGAACAGTGAAAGCGTGGAATCGCCCGCACTGACACTCCTGTTTGCCGTTCAGCCGAATGTGCTGTCAGGGCTGATGCAGAATAACACCTTTCGCGGCAGAGGTCTGACGGCAAGATTCCTTTATACCATGCCAGCCACTCACGTAGGTAACAGGAAATACCGCACAGAACCAATTCCAAAGGATGCCGAACAACAGTATTTCTCGCTGATAGGAAATCTCCTTGACGAGGACAGCAATCCGACAGCGAAATGTCCGGAGATCATCACTCTGTCTGACGAGGCTGACAAAATGCTCGAAGCCTTTGCTGTGGAACTGGAGCCAAAACTCAGAACGGAATATATCGATTTCTCCGACTGGGCAGGAAAACTGTGCGGAGCGATTGTCCGTATCAGCGGCATTCTTTGTCGAGCGGATAAAAACGGATGCTATGCCTTTTTGCAGGAGCCGAATCCGCCTGTGGTAGATGGCGAGACCATGCAGAGAGCCATCGCTCTTAGGAGGTATTACACCGAACACGCCAGAGCTGCATATCTGCTGATGGGAGCCGATCCTGTGGTCAAGCAGTGCAAATATGTACTGAAAGCCATACTGAACGCCGGACTTGCGGAACTTACCAAGCGTGACATTATGCGTCTGTGCCGTGGCTTTAAAAGGGCGGAGGAACTTCAGCCCGTGCTGGACAGGCTGTGCGAATACGGATATCTCGCGGCAAAGCCGAACGAGCAGAAAAGCGGCAGCGGCAGACCTGCGTCACAGAGCTATCTCGTCAATCCTGCGGTATTTGCTTCGTGACAGCGGCAGAGGGTTTTGTCCTTTCTGTCCGTTCTGTCACGGAGAGCAGATATATAAAACGATATGTCCTTACCGTCACATATTCATATAGTTCCCCATTTTCATTTCATTCATTTGATGTATACGGGCATCCGGCAGACAGAATTTCATTCTCTATCTATAGGACAAATGTGACAGAAAGGACAAAACTGCATCATCAAAGGAAGGAGGGAAACGGACTATGGTGCATTACCCATCGCTCCGGGAACTGAAAAGGACGCTCGGAGCAGACTACCGCATCCGAACCATTGATTGGGAAAAATGCCTGTACCGGGATTTTGGTAACGGCTTCAATGTCGAGGTCAGCGGCGTGAGCCGTGCCAACCGCAAAGGTGCCGCCACGCTCTATCTCTGGTTCGGAGACCACGCATACGACTGCCTGATCGTCAAGACCGTGCGTGATGTCGGTCGGAGCGCGGAGGCAATCGGCGAGGCTGTGAATGATCTGCGTGATTATGCAGGCAGCCTTATCGCCCACGGCTATGACAGCCGGGACAAACTGTTCCATCTAAAAAATAACATTTAAGAAAGCGAGGATTTCAACATGAACTATCCACTCAAAGTCAACAAGATCAACTGGCGCTCTCTGGAGCCGCAGACCAACTACCACTACACCGAGGACTATATCGCAGACCACTATGATCTGTATCTCACCTCGGAGTACATCCCCGACAACAACGGCAATCACCGCAGATATTACCGTCTCCACGCGAACCGCGCCCACAGCATCGAGATGGCTCTTGCCTACGATATCAAGTGTCCGTGCTGCGGCGGCAACGTGCTGAAGCAGGTCGGCAGATGCAAGGATTATTACACGCTGGGACTGTATGAATGCCCGGTGTGCGACAGAAGAAAGTAAGGAGGATTACGATTATGACTACTATTAACGAGAAAGACCGCATTATCGGCACCGCCGAGTACAACACGAATTTCTGGAACGTCATGCGCGGAGGCCGCTATGCGGCAGATAAGATCAATGACGGCAAGGATGTTTCCACGGGAGGTTATGCGCTCCCGTCCGCAGCGGATGACAAGCTGAGAAAGGCGATCAGGCGTGAGAGCCTGTTCCGCAACATGGCTACGGTCGTAAAGGCGTATAACAGCGGCAGCCGCATCTTCGCCAAGGACTGTGATGACCTTGCCGAGTGGGTGCCGGAGAACGGCAGCATCCCTATCTATGATGGCATGGACGATTTTACCCGCTATGCCGTGGAAATTAACAAGCTGGCGGTATTCGTAAAGCTGGACGATGATTTCGTACACGATGCCACTTTTGACATCGAGGACTATCTCACGAGCCGCCTTGCGAAGAACTTCGCCAAAGCCGAGGACTACGGTTTTATCACGGGCACGGGAGACCATATGCCCAAGGGCATTCTCAGCCCGACCGATGGCGCGGAGGCTGGCGTTTTCACCGATAACATCACCTATGATGCTGTGATCCGCCTGTTTTTCTCCCTTAACGAGGAGTACCGTAAAAACGCCGTGTGGATGATGAACGATGATACCGCGCTCACGCTGCGCCTTTTGAAGGATGAGGCGGGCAATCCCCTGTGGAATCACACGAACGATACCATCCTCGGCAAGCCTGTGGTAATCTCCAATGATATGCCCTCTGAAGAAGCCGGGGTATTGCCTATCGTTTTCGGCGATTTCAGTTATTACTGGATCATCGACCGTAGCCCCGTCAGCATCCAGACGCTCAAGGAGAAGTTCGTCACGCTCGACCAGATCGGATATCTGGCTTTGGAGTTCCTTGACGGCAGGCTCATCCGCCGCGATGCACTTCAGTGCATGATGATCAATATCACGGATTAAAGCTCCTGCGGACAGGTACGGCGGATTGCCGTCTGCCGTGCCTGTTTTCTCCGCAGAAATCAAACAATTCAAAGAACATATTACACCGGATTGCACGGTTTTCATAGCGGTTATTTGCGGTTTAAGGGTTAATACCCCGTTTGAATTCGCGTTTTCGCACACGAAGCCCCGCGCCGTTGTCCGCTATGGAAAGCCGTAGAGATCAGACCGCCCCTACCGGGTACGGGAAAGCCTATTCCTATGAAAACTTACGCGAATTTGCGCGTGAAGCCCTGCGCCCGTTGTTCGCTTGAAGATCGCCGGAGATCAGATTTCCCCTCGGGGAGAAAGGAGGACACATGGATAAGGAAATCAAGCCCATCAGAATATCGGCATCCGTGCTGGATGATACGTTTTACATTATCGAGTACGCCACCAGCGAGAACGCCAAGGAAACGGCATACGAGAAGATAAAACGGCTGATTATGAACGAACCGATAACTTTGGGAAAAGAAGCTTCTTAAGGCTCAAAATGACTTGACTTCTTCACAGTAGTACGGGAATATGGAGTACCGCTTGAAGACTGTCGGGAAGGAGGTACACATGAATACAAACAGACAGTCTTCCGCTGTGAAGGAAGATAAGATAACAGCCCTCTACTGCCGTCTCTCAAGAGATGATGAATTGCAGGGCGATTCCAACAGCATCAAGAACCAAAAGGCTATACTACAGAAGTACGCAGACGATAACGGTTTCCGCAACACATCCCTGTTCGTGGACGATGGTTACAGCGGTACGACCTTCGACAGACCGGACTGGAACCGTCTCATGGAACTGGTGGATGACGGCAAGGTCGGCACGATCATTGTAAAGGATATGAGCCGCCTCGGTCGTGACTACTTGAAAGTCGGTATGTACACGGAGATGATTTTCCCGAATGCCGACATTCGCTTCATCGCCATCAACAACGGCGTTGACAGCGACAATCAGGCGGAGAACGACATGACGCCGTTCATCAATATTTTCAACGAATTCTACGCCAAGGACACGAGCAGAAAGATACGCGCCGTTTTCAAAGCAAAGGGACAGGCGGGAAAGCCGCTCTGCACGAATCCGCCATACGGGTATGTAAAAGACCCGGAGGACAAGCTGCACTGGATTGTGGACGAAGAAGCCGCCAAGGTGGTACGGGAAATTTTCCGGCTGTGCGTACAGGGCTACGGCGTGTCGCAGATCGCCAAGGAGATCACGAAGCGGCACATCATGAATCCGACCGCACACGCCAAGGCGAACGGGATAAACATTCCCGACAACAGGGACGGCGAGAACGATTATGTGTGGCGCGACAGCACCATTTCCCATATTCTCTCCCGACCGGAATACCTCGGTCACACGGTCAACTTCAAGACTTACCGCAAATCCTACAAGCAGAAAAAGCAGCTCAAGAATGATCCTACGAACTGGCAGATTTTCGAGAACACGCACGATGCCATCATCGACCAAGAAACCTACGACATCGTGCAGCGCATCCGGGACGGCAGACGCAGGGTTACACCGATGGGCGAGATGCCCGCTTTATCCGGCATGGTATTCTGTGCCGACTGCGGAGCGAAGATGTATCAGGTACGCGGCAGGAACCTTCCGCAGAGCGAGTACATGGTCTGCGCCACCTACCGTAAAAAGGGCAAGGAAATATGCCCGTCCCACCAGATACGCAACAGCGAGATTGAAAAATATCTGCTTGCGGGTATCAGGGAGATTTCGGGCTATGTACAGGCGCATGAGGACGAGTTTGTGGAGATGATCACCAAGAAGTCCAGAGCCGAGGTTGACAGGAGCCTGCGTGACGGAAAGCGTGAACTGGAGCAGTCACAGGCTCGTATCCACAAGCTGGATGAGATTATTCAGCGGCTCTACGAGGACAACATCGAGGGTAAGATTTCCGATGAGCGTTTCGCCAAGATGTCCGAAAGCTACGAGGCGGAGCAGAAAACGCTCGAATGCCGCGTGACGGAACTTCGCAGCATGATCGCCACACAGCAGGAAAGCAGCGTGAATGTTGACATTTTCCTTGCCAAGGTACGCAAGTACACGGATGTCCGTGAACTGACGCCGGAGATCATCCGGGAGTTCGTAGACCATATCGAAGTCTACAAGCCGGAGCGGATAAGCGGACACAAGGTACAGAGAATGCGCATCGTGTGGAACTGCATCGGCGAGTTCATGCCGCCGCAGCCAAAGAAAGACGAAAAAACGGCATAGCCGCATATTTCACGACTATGCCGATTTTTTCAGGGATTACAAAATCCCTAAGTTGCACCGCCTTTGGGGCGGCTCTTTGGTTTATTCCCGGCGGGCGGAGGATATCCACACCCCCGCCACGATAAATACCGTGCCGAGAGCTCCCGTCAGCGTGACGGGCTCCTCCAGAAACATCGCTCCGGCCGCCAGGGTGACGAAGGGGATGACGTAAACATAGCTGCTCGTCACCACGGGACCGAGGATGCGCTCCGCCGCCGCCCAGGCGAGGTAGCATAGGGCGCTGCCCACCACCCCGAGAAACATAAGACACAGAAGGTCCACCCCGGAGCCCAGCATCGGCGCGATAGAAAATCCCTCGAACCCCTCCAATGCCAGCAGGGGCAGGCTCGTCACAATGCCGTAAAACATCACCTTCCGGGTGACGAAAAGGCTCGACCGCCCCGCGAGGGCATAGGTCTGCTGCACGCAGTACACCGCCCACAGAAGCGCCGTTCCGAGGGACAGCAGGTCCCCGGCGGGACTGAGCTTCAGCACAAAGGCTCCCTGCCACACCACCAGCAGGACCCCGCCGAAGGCCGCGGCAAAGCCGATCCACACCCGGGCCGTCAAGGGTTCTCTCTCCCGGGCGGCGAAATGGGACAGGATCGCCGTCAGCAGCGGCGCGAGAGCCACAATGGTGCTGACATTCGCCGTGGCGGTGAGGGTGAGAGCGGTGTTCTCCGTCCAGAAATACAGGGTGCAGCCCGTGACGCCCATCAAGAGATACGAAAGCTCCTCCCGCCAGACGAGCTTCTCCCACCTCGGATGCAGGACCCACAGCACGGCGTAGGCCAGCACGAAGCGCAGGAACATGAGCCGGGTGGGGGTGTAGGACAGGAGCAGACGCTTGCTGGCCACGAAGGTCACGCCCCACACCAGCGCGCAGAACAGAGCCAGGGCATGGCCCTTCCAGTTTTTGCGGAAAGTATTCATGGTGGGTATCATACCATAAAAAAGAGCGGAGAGAAAGTCCCTCTCCGCGATCTGGTCCCTTAGGGCCGGTCCTGGCCCAGGAAAAACAGGGCTACCGTGCCGGGTCCCACGTGGGAGCCGGTGACGGGTTCGTACATCACCGTCGTGATCTCGCCGGTGCAGCCATATTCCCGCAGCCGGGCGGCGACATAGGCGGCGTCCACGGCGCAGTCGGCATGGGCAAGGCCCACGGGAACGGATTTGTCCGGGCAGCGGTCCCGATAGCGAGAAGCCAGAGCGTCCAGGGCCCGGCGGCGTCCCACCGTGACCCCCCGGAGGACGATGCGGCCCTCCTCATCCCCTACCAGCACGGGCTTGACGTTCAGGGTGTTCGTCACCTTCACCGCGGCGGAAAACAGCCGTCCCGTCTTTCGGAGATAGCTCAGATCGTCCACCGTGAACACCTGCCAGACATTGTCGCAGCAGGCGTTCGTCATGGTCACGATCTCGTCGAAGGAGCGGCCCTCGTCCCGCAGACGGACGGCGTAGAGCACGGGAAGTCCCTCCCCGAGAGATGCCCCCCGGGTATCCACCGCGGCGATCCTTCGGCTGGGAAAGTCCTCGGAAAGCTCGCTTACGACGCTCTGGGCCAGGGCCGCCGTGCCGCTGATGCCGCCGGACATGCCCACATAGATCAGATCGTCACCCGCCTCCAAAACCGGGGTGAAGGCGTCCAGGAACGCTCCCATGGAGGGCATGGCCGTGGCGACGTGCAGGCCCTCCCGCATGGCTTTATAGTACGCGCCGCCGTCGAACCCGCCGGAAAACTCCAGCTCCTTGCCGTCCACATAGCAGCCGATATTTACGACGCCGAGGCCGTGGCGCTCCACGAGCTCCTGGGGCAGATTCGCAGCGTTGTCGGTAAAAATGCGAAGCATGATTCAGTTCCCTCCGGGACAGTTGATGGCGGCAGCCGCCGCAGAACGATCATACCCCAGCCCGCAGCTCCGGGGCAACCTCCTGTCCCGTCCCGGCTCTACCCGGCGCGGAAAATCCCCTCTACGATGCCTCTCCCGCCACTCTACGTCCCGTAGAATCCCGCTGTTTTCAACGGTTTCCGGCCTTACCCGCAAATGTTTCGACAATTTCCGCAAAAGTTGTTACTTCTGTCATAAAATCTTTACAATTTAGTTACAAGTGTGGTATAGTATGGTGACGGCGGCTTTTGGCGGAGCCGCCGCGACCCAAGCGAAATCACCCGCGCCGGAGCATCCCGCGCGGACATCGGGAGGACATCCACTATGGGGAAAAAAATCAAAGCCTGGAACGCATTGAGCCGCGTGCTGTTTCTCATCGTCTTCGCCGCCTCCATCGGCGTCTTCTGGCTGACCCGGACGGGGGAGGGGCTGACGGACTTCCTCATCAACCTCGTCTTCGCGGCGGTGGCCGGCATCTTCCTCGTCATCTACTTCGAGGGCAGCGCCAGACCCCTCGCGAGGATCGCCTCCGCCCTCAGCCGGAAGGCATCCGACATCCGGAACTCCGACGAGACCCCCCGGGAGCTCTGGACCCGGTACAGCCAGAACGAGAATCTCTTCGACGAACGCCGGCTGGACGAGCGCTGGCAGGCATACCTCAAGGAGACCCGCCGTCTGCAGAAGCAGAATTCCCTGACGGCAGACGTGCGCCTGGAGGGCTACATCGGGGAGGAGCTTCTCTACACCGCCGTGAACAAGCCCTTCTGCGACCAACTGGGCGGCATCATGAGCGGCCTCGGCATCCTCTTCACCTTCATCGGCCTCGTCTATGGCCTGCGGAACTTCGACGCCTCCACCGTGGACGTGATGCAGTCCAGCACCCAGGCTCTGATGGCGGGCATCAAGATCGCCTTCCTCACCTCCATCTTCGGCCTCATCTACTCCCTGCTCTTCGGCCTGACCTACAAAAAACTCCTGCGGGACAGCATCGCGGCGCTCTACGACTTCCAGGACGCCTACACCGAGGGCGTGCGTCCGACGAATGAGCACGCCGCGGAAAACGCCATGATCCGCCTGCAGACCGAGCAGAACGCCGCCCTCCGGGACTTCGGCACCAACATCGGAAACCAGGTCAGCGAGGCCATCATCACCCTCATGCAGCCCTCGGTGGACGAGCTCAAGTCCACCATCACCCAGTACGTCACCGTGGCCATCGAGGACCAGCGCGCCGGCATGGAGCGCGTCGTGAAATACTTCCTCGAGACCATGAACGCCTCCCTTGGGAATATCTTCGTCCAGCTCAAGACCCGGACGGAGGAGCTGACCCGCTGGGAGAAGGACATGATCGACAGCATCGGCCTTCTCTCCGCCGACATCGGCCGCACCACCCAGGGCCTGGCCGACGCCCAGCAGAACGCCGCCGCCATCGCGGAGACCATGGCCTCCTACACCGCGTCCATCGAAAAGCTCACCGCCGCCCAGCGGGGCGTGACCGAGGAAATGCGGGGCATCCTGCGGGATTACCAGTCCTTCCGGGAGCAGGAAAAGGACTATCTCCGCACCGTGTCCGACGCCGCGGAGTCCGCCGCCGCCACCTCCCAGCAGGCCCTGCAGGCCACCCGGGAGGCCACCGTCGCCGCCGAGAGCATCCGGGCCGCCAGCGCCGCGAACGCGGAAGCCATCTCCGACGCCGGCAAGCTCATTGCCCGGAGCGCGGAGGACATCCGCACCCTCACGGAATCCGCCGCCGCGGACATAAGCACCGCCGCGGACCGCCTCACCACCGCCGCCCGGGATATGGACGACGCCCTCTCCCGCTCCGTCAGCGACAGCATGGCCCGGATGGACGGGAGCATCTCCCGCCTGAACGACGGCGTGGCCGGCATGAACACCGCCGCGAACAATGTCACCCAGGCCATGAAGGCCCTGCCCAGGACGGTCTCCGCCGTGGACAGCGACGTGAAGGCCACCTCCAAGGCCATCGACGCGGAGCTGAAAGTGCTCCTGAAGGCCGTCTCCGACACACAGAAGAGCCTGAACAAGTTCGCCGCGGAGCTCGACCGCCGCACGGACCTGGGCTAAAGGAGGCAAGCCATGGCCAGACCTCTTAGAAAACCGACGGAATTCCACGAGACGAGCTACTGGCAGTCCTATTCCGACATGATGGCCGGCGTGCTGCTCATGTTCATCCTCATCATCTGCGGCACGCTGTTCGTGCTGATGCAGGTCAAAAACTCCTACGACGCCAGCGAGATCGAGCTGCAGCACCGGGAGGAGGAGCTGGAGCAGGCGATCCTCGAAAATCTGGGCTACCTGGACCTCACCACCGAGCAGGGACTGCTCCTGGCAGACCAGCAGGCCCAGCTGGACGAGCAGAAAGCCGCTCTCGAGGCCGCCCAGGCCCAGTTGGAGGAACAGCAGGCCCAGCTCGCCGCATCCCAGACCCTCCTGGCCCTCCAACAGCAGGAGCTGGACAGCAAGGAGGCCATGATCTCCCTGCAGACCAACGCTTTGGAAACACAGCAGCTCCAGCTGGAGCAGATCATCGGCGTGAAGCGCGATCTCATCGCCGCCCTGCGGGATGAATTTGCCAACTCCAGCCTCTCCATCGCCATCGACGAGCAGACCGGCGCCATTACGCTGGATTCCAGCATCCTCTACGACTTCAACAGTGCCGCTCTCGCCGCCGCCGGGCAGGACACCCTGAAGGAATTCCTGCCGAAATACTTCGACGTGGTCCTCTCCGACGACTACATCGGGTACATATCCGAGATCATCATCGAGGGCCACACCGATACCTCCGGCACCTACGAATACAACCTCCAGCTCTCCCAGGACCGGGCGGAATCCGTGGCGGCGTACTGCTTCGGAGACGGACAGTCCCTCTTCTCCGCCGAGAAGCTCGCCCAGATCCGCTCCCTCCTGTCCGTGGCGGGACGCTCCTGGTCGAGCCCCGTCTACAACGCGGACGGCACCGTGAACGACGAGGCCAGCCGCCGGGTGGAGATCAAATTCCGCCTCTCCGACGAGGAGATGATCTCCCAGATGCTGGACGTTCTCGCCCAGTACGAATAAACTCCATACCCACACAGAAAACCGCCCGCGGCCGAAGCTGCGGGCGGTTCGTTATGGGGTTTTCGGGGAGCTCAGAAGAGCCCTTCAAGGACGTCGCCGTGCTCCCGGAAGGCCTGCAGGACGTGGATGTCCCAGTGGCGGGCATCCTGGGTGGAGCTGCCGAAGACGTAGTCCTCCTGGCCGTAGTCCATGACGTCGAAGCCGGGGATGGCCTTCGCCGCGCCGGAGGTGCGGTAGGCGGCGGCACCCTTCAGAGTGAGGGACACCTGACCGTTCTCGTCCACGGTGACCCAGCTTGTCAGGTCCGTGCCGTTCATTTCCTCGGCGTCGCCGTTCACGGTCTGGGCCTCGGCGGCGGCCTTCTCCACGGCCTTGGCGCCGGCCACGTGCTCCGCGTACATCGTGTCGACCCAGAGGGCGAAGGAATTGCCGAAGATCTCGCTGGGAACGTGACCGCCGGCGTACTGCCACTCAATGACGGCGTCGGTGCCGCTGGCGAGCCACTTCACCTGCATGTTCAGGGAGTTGGGCATGGCCAGGTCGCCCTCGTGCTCGCCCATGACGATGCGGGTCCAGGCGGGAGCCTCGGTGCCCTCCGCGCCGATGTAGCGGGTCGGGTCATAGAGCTCCACGATGTTCTTGCCGTATTCGTCGCCGGCGCAGACCTCCGCGATGTCCGCCTCATAGGCGGCGAGAAGCTCCGCGAAGGTGGAATAGTTCTTGGAGTTCGTGCCGCTGCCGGCGGCCTGGGTGCTGCCCGCGTCGGGGGTGCCGACGGTCATTTCCTGAACGCCGTTCACGGTGGTGGTGGCGGCGGTGTTGGCGCTGGCGTTGCCGGGTCCGCCGCTGCCGGCGCTGCTGGAAACGCCGCTGTTGTACCGGCCCTCCACGAAGGCGATGGCCCGGTCGGCGTCGGTCATGGCGGCGACCTCCGCGTCGGAGAGGGCGCTGCCGTCGGCGTCGAACCAGGTGTAGCCCTCGGCGTAATCCAGGTTATCCACGTACCACTGGACGTTCTCGGTGAATTCCGCGAGATACAGGTCGCAGTAGGTGCCGTGGTAGCCGTTGGTCTCGGGATAGGCGTCGGGATCGCACTCGATGGTGAGGGCGATGTCGTCCAGCCTGTCGCCGTCGCCGTTCAGGTCAAAGCCCACGTCCGCTTCCTTCACGGAGAGGTTCTGGGCGTTGATGTACTCCATATACTCCGCGGCGAGGTACTCCGCCAGCTGCTTCTGGAAGTCGGTGTTGAAGCTGTAGTCCGAATCCATGAAGTACTCGAAGGCCATGGCCATGTCGGCCTCGGCCAGGGAGGTGATGGCGCTGTAGGCCACGCAGCCCCAGGCGCCGTCGGACAGGGGGACTTCCCTGCCGTCGACGGTGACGGTGGTGGAGTAGGAGCCGTCGGCATTCTTATAGACGCCCACCGCGCCGGCCTCGATCTCGTAGTCGTAGAAATCGGGGTTGTTGGAGGTGGCGGCAAACATGGCCGCGTGGGCGCCGCCGCCAGAGCCGCCGGTGGAGACGAAGTAGTCCGCGCAGCCGGGCAGGTTGCCGAGGAGGATGTTGAACTTCACGAAGCGGGCGGCGTTCTTCTGATCCACGAGGCAGCTCGGAGCGTCGCCGGTGTAGCAGAGCACATTGCCGTCGTCGTCCTTCACGGAATCCTGCTTGCCCCGGTTGCCGCAGGCGACGTTGATGTAGCCCTCCTTGGCATAGCCGGTGCCGGCGGAGCGGTTGGACTGGGAGCCATAGCCCGCCGCGCCGGTGTTCAGGATGACGGGAGCGGTGGCGGCGGTGTAGACCTGGCCGTTGGTGCTGGTGATCTCGGCGGTGTAGTCGATGATGAGATCGCCGTTCACAGCCTCGGTGTAGGCAGCGGCGGTCACGTCCGCCGTGCCGTCCCGGTCGGTGTCGATGCCGGTGACGTAGGCCCCTGGCACGCAGACGGAGACGCCCTGCTGGTTCGGCAGCTCCGCGTTCACCACGGCGGTGACGACGGACATGGTCCAGGCATCCGCGCCGGAGGCGTAGGTCCAGGTGTATTCGGTGTTGTTGTGCAGGTTCAGGGCTTCCTCGATGGCGGCCTTGTCGGAGACCGTGTCGGACGCGGCAAGGGCCGTCGCCCCCAGGGTCATGGCCAAGGCCAGCACAAGAAGAAGACTCAGAAGCTTTTTCATAGGGATCCCTCCTCATATCATTCAGCGGATTTACCATACACCCGTCCGCATGCCCTGGCAAGGCCTCCGGCGCAAACGACGCATTTTCGGCCCAAACAGCACAGGTCCCCGCGCTTTACAGGCGGGAGGATTTTCGGTATACTGGAGGCAGACCCCACGAAGGGAGGTCCTGACCATGTGGGTGATCCCCGCGGAGCCGACGGTATTCACCATCGGTTCGGCCCTTTCCCGCTTCGACGGGTTTTTCTATCAGTGCTTCCTCATCCCCCTGCTGCTGGCGCTGGCACTGCTGGCCCTGGCGTCGGAGCGGCGTCCGGTCCGCCGGGTCCTTCTGCCCATCGTCGGCACCGGCGTTTTGTCCGCGGCACTGTACTGCCTGTGCGCGGCGGCGGTGGGAGGGGATTTCTCCCAAATCGGCACCGTGAGCCACTTTCTCCTGCTGGCGGTCCTGGTGCTGTACGCGGCCTTTTTCTGTCCCATGCCCGCCCACGCGAAGGTGGTCATGACCGCCGCCATCCTCACGAACATCAACTTCGCCCAGTCCATCAGCACGCAGCTTTTTATGCCCCTGCTGTCCATGGGGGCCTCGAATTTCTGGCAGTTTCTGATCCTCGTCGTGTCCCTTGCCGTGATCTGGGTCTTCCGGCCCCGGGCGGACGAGGACATCCCCACCGCCTACTGGCTGTCCATGCTGATCATCGCGGCGCTGTCCACCGCCTGCCTCTACACCATCCGCATCCTCGGCGGACGGACGCTGTATATCCTCTGGAACGGATACCACACCACCTCCGTGGTGCTGTGCGCGTTCTACCTTGTCAACCTGCTGATCTATTACCTCTATTACACCCTGGTCCGGGAGCATCGGGCCCGGGCGGGGATGGCGGCGATGCAGGCAAAGCTCACCCAGGACCTGGACTTTTACCGCCGGTCCGAGACCCTTACCCGGGAATACCGCAGCCTGCGCCACGAGCTGAAAAACCACATCGCTCTCATGGAATCTCTCCTGCGGGAACGCCGCTACGACGAGCTCGAGCGCTACTTCGCGGACTACGCCGGGTCCGCCGCACCGCTTCTCGCGGAATTTCGCTGCCCGAACCCCCTCGTCACCTCGGTCATCACCCACCAGATGAACACCGCCCTGGCCGCGGGGGTGACCCTGGACGTGATCGCCGCCGTGCCGGAGCATCTCGGCATCGCGGACGACGATCTTTGCTCGCTTCTGTCCAATATGCTGGATAACGGCGTGGAGGGCTGTCTCCGGGCCGGGAAGACCCTGGTGAAGGCCACCCTCCACACGGACAAGGACTGTCTTTTCGTCACGGTCACGAACCCCGCGGACGAGGCGGCCCTGCGGGACAATCCCGACCTTCTCACCACCAAGGACAATCCCGCCGCCCACGGCTTCGGCATCCCCATCATCCGGCGCATCGCGGAAAAATACGACGGCATCGTCACCTTCCACGTGGAGGAGGGCTGGTTCACGGCGGACGCCATGCTGTATCTCGAAACGGAGGACGCCCATGGATAAGCTCCGCATCGCCTACTGCGACGACGACCCGGTCTTCCGCGCCGCCCTTCGACGGTCTGTGGAAACGACGTTTCGGGACCTGGGTCTCGCCTTCGACGGCTTCGAGGCGGGGTGCGCGGAGGACGTCTCCGCCGTTCTGGGCCACCGGGATTTCGACCTGCTGTTTCTCGACATCGAGATGCCCGGCACGGACGGCATCCGCTTCGGGGAGGACCTGCGGGACCGGGGCTTCCGGGGGGACATCGTGTACGTCTCCAACATGGAGGAGAAGGTCTACGAGATCTTCCGGGCGCATCCCTGGTGCTTCCTCCGCAAGAGCCGCTTTGCCGAGGAGCTTCCGGCCCTTCTCGCGGAATACGCCCGGGACCGGCGGCGGGCGGACCGCCTGCTCCTTACCGGCACGGACGGCGGGACTGTGGCGGTGGACCCGGCGGAGCTTCTGTACGTGGAGGCCGTGGGAAAGACCCAGAAGCTCATCCTGCCCCGCCGGGAGACGCCCATCCTCGTGCGGGACACCATGCGGGACCTGGAGGAACGCCTCACCCCCTTCGGCTTCCTGCGCATCCACAAGGGCTTTCTCGTCAATTACCGCTGCGTGCGGAAGATCACCTCCCGCAGCGTCCTTTTGGACGACGGCCGGTCCCTGCCCGTGGGCCGGGACCGGCTGAATGCCGCCCGGGAGCGGTATCTCGCCCTCATGAAATGGAAGGGCATCGACCGGACCACCTGATTTCACAGAAAAACCCGGCGGAGGGAATATCCTTCCGCCGGGTCGCTGTATTTTGGAGTGCTTACGAGGCCGCGCCGGGGGTGACAACGATCTCACCGGTGTAGGTCCCCGCCGCGAGGACGGTGGGCACGCCGTTCACCGTCACGGAGGCCCCGGGGATGGAGGAGGTCCCGTCAATGGTGAGAGAGGTGAGATAGGACGTTTCCGTGGCGTTCCAGACCGCGCCGTTCCGCAGGGTCAGGGAAAGGCCCTTGTCCCCCTCCCGGAACATGCCGAGCTCCGTGGCGGCGGCGTAGCCGATCTCCTGGGAGGCGGTGTCGCCGGAGGCGAAGTGAGTGACCTTCCAGGTGTCCTGACCGAGGGAGATGGCCCCGGTGATGACGGAGCCGTCCAGCGTCACGTCCAGGCTCCGGGCCGGACGCACGCCTTCGCCGGCGGGACCGCTGGTGGCGGTGTATTCGTCGCCCTCCATGGCGGCGGTGTTCAGGATGTCGCCCGCCATGACGGAGTTCAAAATCGTGACGTTCGGGGCCTTGCCGGAGCTCTCGGAGCCGGAGCCGGAGTCGGAGTTGTGGATGAGCTTCACGATGCAGTTGGAGTCGCCCGTGCTGAAGACGGTGTGCTCGTAGCTGGGATCGGCGCCATTCACGGTGCCGAACTGGGCGTCCACGTCCCCCAGGTCCACGCCCCAGACCTCCGCGGCCTTCGGGTCGATGGTGTAGGTGCCGTCAAAGGCGATGGTGCAGTTGTCGAAAAGGACGGTGTTCGCGGTGTCCCGGAGCATGACCCCGGCCTCGCCCACATGCAGGCGGGAATTGCGGAAGACGATATCCCCCGTGCTGTTGCCGGAGTGGGTCATGACGCCGTATTCGCCGACGTTCAGCCAGCAGTCCTCGAAGGACACGATGCCGCTGCCGGTCTCCACCGCGCCGTAGTCGGGCACGTCGATGACGGAACCCACGAAGTAATCCCTCGCGCCGCCGTCGGAGTAGGCGCCGTAGCCGCTGGTAAGGACGGCGATGTAGCTGTCGTTGATGTGGAGCTGGGTGGGCTCATCGCTGGCGGTGTAGAGGTCGTCGCTGTCGGTGCTCAGGGCACCCCAGCCCTGGGAGATGACGACGGAGTCGTTGTAGGTCACGCTGGACGCGCCGACGGCGTTGGTGGCGCGGATCTTGCCTTCCAGGAAAAGTCCCGGCGGGCAGCCCTGGGACGAGACGAGATCGGGATCGGACACGGCATAGAAGGTGGAGCCGTTTACCGTGACCACCGCGCCGAAGCGGGTGAACAGCGTGCCCCGTCCGGGACCGCGGGTGATGACCCGGAAGTTATTGAGCTCCGCGGCGGCGTTGTCCGTCACGTAGACCGCCGCGCCGAAGCCGCCCATGTCGTTGGTGCCGACGCCGGCCATGTCGAGGACGTAGTCGCTCAGGACCACCGTCTCGGGCGCGGCGAGGCCGAGGTTCGTGTACCGGGCGGTGCTGCCGCTGTCCACGAGAGTCTGGGCGATCTCCTCGAGGGACTGGCTCGCGTCATAGCCCAGAGCCTCGCAGAAGGCGTTCCAGTCGGGGTAGTAGCTGCCGGTGATGTAGGAAAAATTGATCTTCTCCGCCACGAGGGCCGGGTCGGACCCGCCGCCCAGCACGAAGGCGCCGGTGTTGCGGATGGCAACGCCCACGGCGTCGTCCTCGGCGGAGGTGATGAAGGTGGTTCCGCCGTCCTTGGCGAGGCCGATGCCGGTGGAGTGGGCCTCGTCGAGCTCGCCGCCGTCATAGGCTTCCGCCGCGGTGGTGACGAGCCGCCGGACCTGGCCCATGGCCACGCCGTCCAGGGTGATGGCGGCGTCGGGATCCTTCTGGGCGGAGGCGGTGTAGGTGGGCTCCGCGGCGGTGGTCTCACCGCTGGCCTCGCCGGAGGCGAAGGCCCCCGCGCCGAGGCAGAGCGCCAGCGCGAGGCAGAGCAGAATGCTGATCCATTTCTTCATAGGGATGCTCCTTTCCAATATTTCTGCCCGGCCCACCGCCATGGTAAGCCGGGGAAACTACGCACGTTTTTCCTGTCATGATCTTATCACGCGGCGGGAAAAAAAGCAATCACCGCGGAGTGGGGTCCGTGGTGCGGCCGAGAAGGTAGTCCACGCTCACGCCGTAGAAATCCGCCAGACGGACGAGGTTTTCCGCCGTCAGCTCGATCACGCCGTTTTCGTACTGCGAATACGTATTCTGCGACACGTTCAGCACCGCCGCCAGCTCCCGCTGGCGCAGATCGCGGTCCTCACGGAGACTGCGTATGTTCGGAAACCGCATGTCATCACCTCAAAGTTATTATGCGGTATCTGGATTTCAGATATTGACATTTATCTGAAATGCAGATAAAATTAAGGCGGCCACCCTCGTTCCGAAACATAAACATCCGTCTATTGCTTTTTCCGGCGGGGGTGGTATGATGTGGGTGGAAAATTCCGCGGCGTGAAACATTTTTCGCCCTCGCCGCGTCTTATACTATTGGAGCATGTTCCGCATAAGGAGGAAGCCATGAAAAAACTTGTATCCGTTCTGGTCCTCGGCGCCGTGGCGCTGGGGCTTCTCGGCGGCTGCGGCGGGAAGGACGCCGCCGACGCCGTACCCGTGGAGTCCGTCGCCATGATCACCGGCATCGGCGCGGCGGGCTTCGCGGACAGCTACGCCGGGAAGGTCGTTTCCGGCGAGACCGCCGAGCTCAAGCGCGACGCGGACAAGACCGTTTTGGAGGTCCTCGTTGCCGAGGGCGACATGGTGAAGGCGGGGGACGTCCTCTTCACCTACGACACCGAGGCCATGCAGTTGTCCCTGGACAAGCTGCGCCTCGAAAAAGAGAGCTATGACGCCACCATCTCCGCCGCGGAGACGGAGATCGCGGAGCTGGAGAGCCAACGCTCCAAGGCGTCCTCGGACCAGCAGCTCCAGTACACCCTGCAGATCGACAGCCGCCGCGCGGACATCCGGGAGGCGGAGTACAACCTCGCCCTCAAGGAGAAGGAGATCGCCGCCATGGAGGGCTCCATGGACAAGACGGAGATCACCTCTCCCATCGCCGGACGGGTCATGAGTGTGGGGAGCCTGGACGACGGAAACGATATGTCCGGCGGCTACGGCTACGGCGGCGAGAACACCTCCGACGCCTTCATCACCGTCATGGACGTGAGCGCCTACCGGGTGGAGGGCCACGTGAACGAGCTCAACCGCGGCGCCGTTTTTGAGGGCATGCCGGTGATCGTCCGCTCCCGTGCGGACGAGACACTCACCTGGACCGGCGTCATCGAGACCATCGACTGGGAAAAGCCCGTGACGAACACCAATAACAACGGCATGTACTACAGCATGGACGGCGGCGACGAGATGACCACCTCCTCCAAGTATCCCTTCTATGTGACCCTGGACGACAACGACGGACTCCTGCTGGGCCAGCATGTCTACATCGAGCCGGACCTGGGCGGCGGGGACGATACCGCCCTGCGTCTGCCCTCCTGGTACATCGTGGACGGCGGCTATGTCTGGGCGGCGGACGGCAAGGACCGCCTGGAAAAACGCGCGGTGACCCTCGGGGACTATGACCCCGACGCGGAGGAATACGTCATCCTCGCCGGTCTCGAACCCGCGGACTACATCGCCTTCCCTGCGGAGGGTCTCGCGGCGGGGCAGCCCGTGACCTACTACGACGAGAGCAGCTTCGGCGGCGGGGAGGAGTTTTTCGACGAGGAATACTACTTCGACGAGGGCTTCGATTTTGACGGCGAGGTATACTATGACGAGGGCTTCGACGGCATGGGCGAGGACTTCGCCGTTTACGACGCGGAGGCGATGGGCTGATGCTTCTCGAAATGACCGACATCTGCAAGGACTACCCCCAGGGGAAGGACGTGGTCCCGGTGCTGAAGCATGTGGACCTGACTCTGGACGACGGGGATTACCTTGCCATCATGGGACCCTCCGGGTCCGGGAAAACCACCCTCATGAACCTCATCGGCTGCCTGGACGTGCCCACCAGCGGGACCTACCGCCTGGCGGGGGAGGACATCGCCCAGGCGAAGGACGACCGTCTCGCGGACATCCGAAACCAGGCCCTGGGCTTCGTGTTCCAGAGCTTCAACCTCCTGCCAAAGCTGAACGCCCGGGACAACGTGGCCCTGCCGCTGCTGTACGCCGGGGTGAACAAGCGCGAACGCAGCCGCCGGGCGGAGGAAGCCCTTGAGCGCGTGGGCCTTGCCGACCGCATGGGCTTTTTCCCGGCGCAGCTCTCCGGCGGTCAGCAGCAGCGGGTCGCCATCGCGCGGGCCATGATCAATAACCCCCGTCTGCTTCTGGCGGACGAGCCCACCGGCGCGCTGGACACCGCCTCCGGCGAGCAGGTCATGGACCTCTTCGACCGCCTGAACGCGAGCGGCACCGCCATCGTGCTCATCACCCACGAGCCCGCCGTCGGCGCACGGGCCAAGCACCTGCGGCGCATCCTGGACGGGGAGCTGCTCCCCGCCCAGGACGGGAAGGGAGGCGCGGCATGAACGCAAAACGCATCCTTGCCATCGTCATCGCCCTCGCCGTGACCGCCGGGGCGGTGTTCGGCGGCGTGACCATCGCGAAAAACCACGGCGGCGAGGTCGCCGTGTACCCCGCCTCGTACTTCATCACCAGCGCCGACTGGATCTCGAATGCCCAGACCGACGGCATCGTGTCCACCGACCGCATCCAGTCCGTGTACCTGTCCTCCACGCAGGTGGTGACGGACATCTACGTGACGGAGGGCCAGACCGTGAAGGCGGGAGACCCGCTCCTGGCCTTCGACACGACCCTCAGCGAGGTGAATCTCTACCGCCAGCAGATCAAGCTCGACCAGCTGGCCCTGGACATCCAGAACGCCACATCCGAGCGGGCGAAGATCGACACCTACCGCATCGGCTCCGGTTCCGCCGGCGGCTACAGCTATACCCCAGCCGAGACGCCGGCGGTGGTCCCGGAGCCTGCGCCGGTCATGCCCTTCACCCGCACGGAAAACGCCCTCGGCACCGCCAGCGACCCCATCATCCTGCTGTGGAACGACGAATGCGTCTTCAGCGCGGGACTGCTGGGACAGCTCATCGGCGAGGCCATGGCCGCCCGGGACGCCCTGCGAAACGGCACGGACCCGGCGCCGGCAGACCCCGTCCCCGTGGACCCGTCCGTGCCCGACACCCCCGTAACCCCGGACACGCCGGATACCCCGGACACGCCGGATACCCCCGATGACCCCGAAAATCCCGATACCCCCGTGGACCCGGAACCCGACCCGGAACCCAACCCGGAGCCCGACCCGGAGCCCGACCCGGAACCGGACCCGGAATCCGACCCCGAGCCCGACGGCGACGGGGAATCCCTCGCGGCGGGGACGCTCTCCGGCAGCCTGCGTCTGCGGGCGTCGGAGCATCGGCGGCTCTCTCCCGCGCCGGCCACGGACCCGGAGATCCCGGCGGAGATCGACGATCCCCGGGTGTTCGTTGTGTTCGAGGTCCGGGACAGCGACGCCGTGAACGGCAGCCTCCTGCGGGCCTGGGAGATGGTCCTGCGGGTGGAAAACGGCGCCTGGGCCCTGCAGATGATCGCCCCGGCCTACGACGCCGGCGACGGCGACTGGACCGAGGATGACACGAGCTTCGACGACTTCTATTTCGACGACACCATCTACTACACCGCCTCCGAGATCGCCCGGATGAAGGCCGAGGCGGACCAGAAGCTGAAGGACCTGGACCTGCAGCTCCGGCAGGCGCAGCTCGAATACGACCGCCTGGAATACGAGCTGCAGAACGGCGAGGTCACGGCGAAGCTGGACGGCGTGGTGAAGACCCTCCGGGACCCGGACGAGGCCCTGGCGGAAAACAAGCCCTTGATCCTCGTCTCCGGCGGCGGCGGGTACTACGTCACGGCGGTGCTGGGGGAGTTCGACCGGGATTCCATGCAGGTGGGCAGCCCGGTGACCGTCCAGAGCTGGGAGAGCGGCGAGGTCGTGGAGGGCGAGATCACCGAAATCTCCGAATACCCGGACGAGTCGAACCGCTACTGGTACTACAGCGAGGGCAACGGCAACGTCTCCAAATACCCCTTCAAGGTCTTCGTGAACGAGGACGCAAACCTCCGGGACGGGGAGAGCGTCACCCTCTCCTATGCCGCGGCGGGCAGCGTCGGCGGCAGCGGCATCTATCTCGAGCTGCCCTTTGTCCGGCAGGAAAACGGCAAGAGCTATATCTGCGTCCTGGGCGAAAACGACCGCCTGGAAAAGCGCTTCGTCACCACCGGACGGAACCTCTGGGGATCGTATATCGAGATTCTCGACGGCCTGACCCCGGAGGACTACATCGCCTTCCCCTACGGCCGGGACGTGAAGGACGGCGCCAAGACCCGCATCGCGGAGCCGGACGAGCTGTACTCGTCCATGTATTGAGGGAGGTGAAGGACCATGCTTGAAAACATCGCGCTGGCCTTTCAGGGCATCTGGGCGCATAAGCTCCGCTCGTTTCTGACGATGCTGGGCATCATCATCGGCATCGCCTCCATCATCACCATCGTGTCCACCATCAAGGGCACCAACGAGCAGATCAAGGAAAACCTCATCGGCTCCGGCACCAACGCCGTGACGGTCCTGCTGAGCCAGAACGGCTGGGAATACGACTGGGAGTGGTCCGGCCTGCCGGAGGGCGTCGCGCCCATCACCGAGGACACCCGAGAGGCCCTGGCCGACATCGACGGCGTGGAGGAGGTCTCCCTCTTCAGCCGCCGCCGGTACAACAGCCAGGTCTACTACCAGAACACCGGCTTCAACGGCTATCTCATCGGCGCGGACACCCATTATTTCTCCGCCATGGGCTACCGCCTGAGCTACGGACGGGATTTCCTGCCGGAGGACTTCACGGAATTCCGCAAGGTCGCCATCCTGGACGACCAGGCCTGCACCGCCCTTTTCGCGGGGGCGTACCCCATCGGCAAGACCCTGGAGGTCCAGGGGGAGGCCTTCACCGTCGTGGGCGTCGTGGGCAAGCGGCAGTCCGCGGAGCTGGAGATCGAATCCCTCCGGGACTACTACACCTACGCCGACACCAGCGGCGGGGCAGTGTTCATCCCCCTGGCGGACTGGCCCATCGCATTCCAGTTCGACGAGCCCCAGAACGTCGTCCTCCGGGCGGCAAGCACCGACGCCATGACGAAGATCGGTCAGCGGGCGGAGGACATCCTCACCGATGCCCAGGTCCGCCGCTCCGACGATACCCTGGCCTACAAGAGCGAGAACCTCATGGAACAGGCCGAACAGCTCCAGGCCCTCGCCAACTCCACGAACCGCCAGCTCCTCTGGATCGCGGGCATCTCCCTTCTCGTGGGCGGCATCGGCGTTATGAACATCATGCTGGTCACCGTCACGGAGCGGACGAGGGAGATCGGCCTCAAAAAGGCCATCGGCGCCCGGAAACGCCGCATCCTGTGGCAGTTTCTGACGGAGGCCGCAGCTCTTACGAGCATCGGCGGCATCCTGGGCGTGGCGGCTGGCATCGGCGCGGCGCGGGTGGTGTCCTCCGTGTCCGGCACGCCCTCCGCCGTCAGCGTCCCGGCAAGCGCCGTGGCGGTGGTGTTCTCCATGCTCATCGGCATCCTCTTCGGCATGATCCCGGCGGTCAAAGCCGCGAACCTGAACCCCATCGAGGCCCTGCGCCGCGAGTAAAAACCGCCCTCGGAGGAATACTACTCCCGAGGTGAGGAAATGTCCAAAAAGAAAAAATCCCGCCGCGCGGACGCGACGGATAACCTGCGGCTCGATCCCGAGCAGCGGCTCACGCCCCAGTTCGACGCGGTGTGCGTGAAGAAATACCCCATCGCGGACGCCAAGCAGATGGGCGTGCGCGTGAAGGACAACTGCGCGGAGGACAACATCAAATAGTACCGGCAGGAGGCTGTTTCGAAACAGCCTCCTGCCTGCGATTTTACGATGCTTCAGACGTCCAGGGCGATCACGTCCTCCAGAGTCTCCCGGCGGACTACCAAACGGGACTGCCCATCCTTCAGCATCACCACCGGCGCGCGGGGAACGCGGTTGCAGTTCGAGGCCATGGAATAGTTGTACGCCCCGGTTACGAGGACGGCGATGGTGTCGTCCACCTCCGCCCGCTGGAGGGCCATGTTCTCCCCGATGAGAGCGTCGGATTCGCAGCAGCGTCCGCCACGATGCTCCGCCCCGGCTCCATAAGGACGACGGGGATGGGAAGCTCCGGCTCGTCGCAGCGCTCCGCCAGGTGCTCGCAGATGTCCCGGACGCAGGCGTCCAGGTCCGCCACCGGGTCCCGGAAGACACAGGGCACCGCGATGCCGCCGCCGAGGTCCAGGACCTCCGCCGTGTATCCCAGGGTGTCCCGGACCATGGCGATGTACTCCGCCATGATGTCCACGGCGTCCAGAAACGGCGCCGCAGAGATGCCCGTCGGCGTTCACGCTGAAGTTCCTCTGCAGCATATCGTCCTCCCGTCAGGAGGCCGCGGCCTCCTCCATGTATTCGTAGTACTCCGTCTCGTCGGCAAAGAGCATGTACCCGCCGTCCACCAGGCCGAAAAAGCCGGTATTCGTGAAATATCCGCGCATGATCCCGTCCTCCGTTCGCTTTATCTGTGAACAGAATAGCCCATGCGCTGTCCGAAAAACAGGACAGCCGGAGCGGAACCGCGGAAATTGCTCTCCCTTCTGCGTATTACGGTCATTGTAGCACGTTTCCCCAAAAACGCAAGGCCGGGATAAAAGACTTTACGAAACGCCGAAAATGGGCTATAATTA
>CAYNZM010000010.1:0-31087 GCA_964401725.1 uncultured Oscillospiraceae bacterium | reverse complement strand
CAAGCGCAACAAGAACGAGAAACTTATGCATTCCTTTTTTGAACTTGTCTCTGTTCGATGCGTAATACTCATGCATAGCGGAACAATCTTCTTTATTTCCTTATCCATGGCCAGCAACGGTTAACCCGTTTGCAATAGTCATCGTATTCTTTCCCGTACAAATCTCTCAGCCACTTTTCCTCCGTCGCCTTCATCAGCACGGTCATGAAAAGCCAGTAAACCAACGGCAGGACAAAGAACCAGGCGTTGCTGAGAATAAGAACCACACCCGTGCAGGCGATCATCGCGGCTGAATAGATGGGATTGCGCACCAGCGCGTAAGCGCCGGTAGTGACAAGACGATTCTCTTTGATGCCGTCATCAATCTTTGAGATCGGAACCGCATAGATCCAGAGGGCAATGCCAGCAAGAATCAGAATGATTCCAAGGATGAGCAGCGGAACGTGAAGAGCCTCCAATCTTCCGGATGCAAGTAACGGCTGATTTCGCAATAGCACTGCCGCAAGAGTAAAGGCGGCTATTACATACACATAAATCGGCCCCACGCCGTACATTGGGAGAGAATCCTGCTTCTTCATTTTTTCCTCCATGATCTTTAAAACATAGTGCAGATCCACGCCGCGAGCGCTGAAGCTGCAGGGAAGATGACCAGCAGTTTTAACAGCTGACTTTTGATGTTATATCCGTACTTCCTGCCGTTGTACACGCTCTCCACCTCAGGAAAGTAATGCTGGAAGAAGCGAAATCTGCAAAGAAGGAACCAGTCAAAGAAAACCATGTCATAGATTTTGTAGATGGTGAATATGAGCACAAACCTTGTGAAGAACTGTGAGAACGTGAACCCGCTTCTGAATCCGTCCCAGATCGAAACTGTCCCCACGCCTAATATCATCAGGATGCTTATGATCATCAGCACCCAGCCCATTGCCCTTGCACCGTAAAACAGTTCTTCCGGCCTCGGTTGAATGATCTCCTGCGCTTCCTTTGGCGCTGAAGAGAAGAACTTCTTATCTTGGACAAAAGCCACCGCCGACAGCAGCATCAATGTGATCGCCGCACAAAAAACGATTGCCAGAAATACAGTTAAAAGCATATGATTACCCTCCTTTGGTCGTTAGCAGAATCTAACCACCAACTATAATAAAAGTCTTTCGGTACAGCTTTCCGTAGTTGTCACGAAAGACAATCGTGTTTACCCAATTAGCAGTTGTTAATTCAGTATATCACAAATCGCGTATATTCACCAGCCTCAATATGAAAAAAGCGCCCCGCCAATCAAGGCGAGGCGAAGCTCTTGCAAGGGTTTCAGCCGCTGATGGGGTTTGAAATTGGATAAAAACATCCTTGACAATTTTCATTCTGATATGATAGTTTTTGATAAATTCCCAATTTATCAGGAGAAATGCGAATAGGACCTTTCCATTTTTCAGGAGGAGAACGAAATGAGAAAACTTGCGATGCTATGCCTTGCGCTGTGCATGATTCTTGCGCTGTGCGTCAGTCCGGCCGCAGCCAGCGGGGAGGCTTCGGGGGCCTCCGGCGAGGCCGGCACCACCTTTACGGGAGACGACGGAACACCGATCCTGCCGGAGTCCGTAACTCTTGATGAACTTATTTTGGGCGCGGGTGATTCCTATGAATTCACCGGTGACACCCATGTGAGGCATTTGGAGATCGACCCCGCGGCGACAGTCTCCTGCGATTATCCCGTCCTTGTGACCTTTGAGAAGTCCGATACGGTGGAAAACGGAACGACCGACGGCTTCGTTCAGTTCGTTTCGGACTATGACGAGGTGATCGCCGTCGTCCACACCAACGACGTGCATGGGCATATCGAGGTAGAGCCCTATGTCAAGGGCCTGGCGGACGCGCTGAAGGCTTCGGGCGATTACTCTCTGGTGCTTACCGTCTCGGCTGGCGACATCTACAGCGGCGGCCAGGCGGTCGCGGGCGCGTACAACGGGGAGTTCATTCCCGCGATCATGGACCCGATCTACGATGTGATCGCACCGGGCAACAACGACTACGGAGCGGATGCCATTGTTCGGCACAACCTGTTTCTCTCGAGCCTTTATGAGCACAGCCTGACGCTCTGCGCCAACATAGAGACGTATGAGGACGGCCTGACCCTGGCGGAGTACGTGGAAAGCTACGAGCCGGTCATCGGCGCGGAGCTGTTCGACGCGCTGTATGAGAAGGTGACCCGCAGCGCGGACGGGAGCCTCGATTTGTCCGCGCTCGGGCTGGCGGACCTGCCCGGCGGCGTACCGCCGTATCCGCAGACAGCCTCCTTTGTGACAGATAACGGCACGGTGGTCGGCCTGTTCGGCCTTACGACCAGCGGCGGCGTTTTGAAAACGGAGGTACAGCCCCTCGGCTCCGTCCATCAGGCCCAGGCATGCGTGGATGCGCTGCGCGAGGAAGGCGCCGCCGTCGTCATCGGCGTGGGGCATACCGGATGGATGGGCTGGGAGGCGTCCGGCGCCTCCTCCAACGACACCAACTCCTGGCATCTGGCAAATTCGGTCACAGGGCTGGACGCTTTCGTGGACGGCCATACCCACAGCGTCATCAACTGGGGGCAGGGCGTGCTGGTAGGCGGCGATCCCACCTATGTGAACCAGGCGCAGTGCTTTGGCTACTGCATCGGCGTCATGTACCTGTATGTGACGGACGGCGTGGTCATCGCGAGGACCGGCGACGTCATCACCGATATGACCGGGATCGAACCCGACGCGGAGGTGCAGGCTATGGTGGATATGGCGCTGAACCGGGTGCAGGAGGATTACGGAGCGCCCATCGCGTACACGGAGTATTTCCTAAACGGCGAGCGCCTGTCGTCAGGCAACGTCGGCGGCAGCGTCCGCGGAAACGAGACGAATCTCGGCGATCTCATGACCGACGTCCTGCTGGCGGCCTGCAGCGAGAAGATGGGCGTGGCATACGATTTCGCGGCCTATCCCGGCTTCAGCCTGCGCGCTTCCATCGAGGCCGGAGACATCACGCTGGAGGATATCCAGTCCGTGTTCGGTCATCCGACGATCCTGTACTACGATACCTACACCGCTGGTGATATACTTACCATGGTGACGAACGGACTGAGAAGCGTCTACCCGGAAGCGGAGGATATCGGATTTACGCAGTATTCGGGCATTTTCGTCACCTACACGGATAACGCGGGTCGTGGTACGCCGGTCACCATCTCCGTGGGAGATACCCTCATTTATGACGCGGCGGCCGGCGGCATCCAGGTCGGGGACGACTGGACGTGTACGGGCGTGACGACCCTCTCCGGCGACGCGGCCGACAACTACACCGGCGACATGGCAAACTGGATCACTCACGACCGGGAAGAGCTCCACGCGCTTGTCGAGGATTGGTTCAGGGACCACACGACGGAGGACTACACGGTCTATCCCAACACGGTCGCTCCCGCCGGACGCATCGTGGCTGTGGGCGGGTGATGCCGGATGCTATGACATCGCGATGGCTCTGCGGCGGCGGTTTTGACGATGTTTTTCGTCTCGCTTATCACGGCAAAGGGGGAGTCGATAAGCCCGTCGCAGCCAAGACCACGAGGGACTTTTTCATAGAATTGTCTTCCTGTATGTTGGATCGCGAATAATCATTTGTCACATTCGGTTTCGGATATGAACAGCACGCGGTCGCCGCTGACCGGCTCGAACAGGACATCGGCTGTAAAGCGGATACGACGCACCTGTCCGGAGCGGCGGCAGGTCCCGACGAACACCACGGGATCGTCTCCCCTCTCGTAGCCGTCGCGAAGCGTATCGATGTCGAATAGCTTCTGGAACGTTGCACGCTCCCCGTCGGAGATAAAGGACGCGGCGCGCGCCATGAAGCACTCCTGCATCGAGACTCCTATATAGTCCATGGCTAACAGATCCGTCCCGCTGACGTAACCCACAACGCCGGTGTCGAGATCGCCGCGCAGCACGGTCAGGCTCCTGTCGGCCATGGCTGACTGTTTCTCGGTCATGCGGCGATACAGGTTCTCCTGTCGGTGTCCCAGCTCACGGGCGCGGCGCTTTTCGGTGATGTCGCCAATAAAAACGAAAAACACCTTTCCGTACCCCGGCAGCTCCGTCAGATGACCGTAATCGTCCACCCAACGCACGCTGCCGTCCTTTCGAATGATGCGGTACTCCACATAGTCGAGCTCCTCGATATTTTCCGGGTGGCCGATCTGCCCCTCGATGGAGCTTTGGATCGCGGCATAGTCATCCGGGTGGACGAGCCCGTAAAAGGTGTCTCCCGTCAGAGCCTGAAATTCCTCACGCGTGGCGCAGCCGAAAATGCGCAGCATCTCGCTGTTTGCATAGAGGAGCTTCTGCGTATTGTCATCGCGGTAGATGAAAAATCCGCCGGGAATCTGCTCACCGAGCCATTCGATGGCGGGAACGACATTTTCTTCCGCCAGCGGCAGGCGCACAAAGTCGTGGCGCACAGCGGACTCGCGGGGCCGCGCGATTTCAGTCACGAGCGTCTCGTCCAGATCCCGCCACTCCACCAGGAAGCGCTCGAACTCGCTCGCCTGCACAGGCTTGGAAAAGTAATAACCCTGCACCAGATGGCAGCCCATGGCCTTGAGCGCATAAAGCTGCTCACGCGTCTCCACGCCCTCGGCCACCACCGGCACGGAAAGGTACTCCGCGATCTCAATGATGACCTCGATCAGCCGCGTGTCGCGTCCCTCACGGAATGCATTGCGGATAAACTGCATATCCAGCTTCAGCACGTCGATGGGCAGCCGCGAGATCATGTTGAGCGAGGAATAGCCCGAGCCGAAATCGTCCATTTCGATCCGGAAGCCGAGCCTGCGCAGCCGCTCGATGATCTCAATGATATTCTTCGCGTCCTGGGTATAGGCAGTCTCGGTTATCTCCAGGTGGAAATCGCTCGGCTCCAGGCCGAATTCCAGCAGAAGCGCTTGGATAAAGTCGATGAGCTGCGGGTCATTAATATCAACGCGGGAGACGTTAACGGAAACAGGCACTGTGAAGCCCAGGCGCCGCTTCCAGTCACGCATCTGCGCGGCGGTCTCACGCCAAACATAACGGTCAAGCTCCCGCACAAGGCCGTTGCTTTCAAACAGGGGGATAAAGATGCCGGGGCTTATCATGCCGCGCTCAGGGTGATTCCAGCGTACGAGCGCCTCGGCGCCCGCGAGCATGGGCGTGTGCGGGCGAATATCGAATTTCGGCTGGAAGTAGACCTGGAACTGCCGCTCTCGCAGCGCCGCAGGGAATTCTTCGATGAGCTGTTCCGCGTAAAGCTCCTGCTCGTGCAGGGCGTCGTCGTAGTAGCCGATGGAGTTCACGTAGTTCCCGCGCAGCTTATCCGAGGCGCTCTGTGCCCGGTCAAAGCGGCGCTCAATGTCGATATTCCTGTCCACGCGCCCATAGACGCCCATTCGAAGGTGGATACGCTTTTCCGCCGACTCACGCGCCCTGAGCGTGGAGGAAAGGAATTCAAAGATGGCCGGGTAGTCAGCACGGTGCGGCCAGTAAGCCAGAAAGGTGTCGGCCTCACGGCGGCAGGCGATCCCGCCATAGCGCTCGGTGGCCTCCCGCAGGCGGTCCCCCAGCCAACGCAGGATGCCGTTGGCGTAGGCCCTGCCGTAGCGCTCGTTTATCATGTGAAAACGGCGCACATCAATCACTACGGCATCCATCTCCGCTTCAGCGCAAGTCTCATCGAGATTAGCGGCGTAGCGATAGAAGAAGTCGCGGTTATACAGGCCCGTCAGCGGATCGCGCTCTGCGCTGCTGATGAGCGCGCGGCCCTCTGCCAGCTCGATCGTCCGGTTCACCCGCGACAGCACGGCAACCGCCGGCGGGTAGGGCTTGTTGATATAGTCGCTCGCGCCGAGGTGCAGGCTTTCCGCCTCCGCCTCCAGGTCGTGCGTCACAACGATCACGGGTATCCGGCTGAGCTCCGGATCGTCCCGGATTGCCCGAAGCGCATCATGGCCGGAATGCACCCGCATATGCGGGTCAAGGAGAATGAGGCTGAGTCTGTCGGCCAGCTCGCGGGCCTTCTCCACCACCTGCCGTCCGTCCTCCAGGCATACGACATCGTAATCTGCACGGAGCACCTCGCAGAGCAACTCTCGGTTTTTAGGCTCATCGTCCGCGACAAGTATCAGCCGCTTGCCGCTCGTTTCGGTCGTAATAGGTCGTCGTGCCATCCAATTACCCTCCGTTTAGACTCCGGCCCACCGGCTCGGAGATGTCATCCTCTTACATTAGCGCCCATGCTCTTAAGCTGGCGCTTGCGCTCGTACATCCGCGCGTCCGCGCGTCCAAACACGCTTTGCACATTCATGTCGTGCTCAGGCTTGTATTCAGCCGCGCCGATGGACACAACCACCCCTCCTGTACGCACGTTTTCCTCAATGAGGCTGTCGAGCGCCTGAAGAAGTTCCTGCCGGAACAGGTAATCCTGTCCCTCCAACACCACAGCGAACTCGTCGCCGCCGATGCGGAACACCGGACTGTGCTTGAAGTGGTCGCAAATGAGACTGCTCGCTTCGCGGATATATCGGTCGCCGGCTTTGTGGCCAAGGGTGTCGTTTATGAGCTTGAGGCCGTTTAGATCGCACACCAGGATGGCGAAGGAGCCGGCGTTATGCTCGCTGATCTGATCGTTGAGGCGCGCCTCTGTGTCGGTATAGGCAAGCTTGTTTTTCACGCCTGTAAGCGGATCGGTGTTCGCTATGACCTTCATCACGCCGAGCTCCGCCTCGCTCCTTTGGGCGCGGCGGCTCATGGTGTTGTAGTTGTTCACAAGAAGGATAAGCGAAAAGGTGAACATGGCCACGACAACGAGAATGCTGCGTCCCTCAGCTATGCGTATATCATCCATGATCTGCCGGACAAACCACTGTCCGTAATCGGAGCCGTTCGTGTCGCTGAAGTACTGCTGGATACTGTTCATTCCCTCCAGTGTGGCGCGCATGGTATACTGGCTCATCCACACAAGAGATACAAACAGGATCAGAGACAGAAAGGAGATCCAGACGACGATGGCGCTGCCGAAGCGGTTATGCTTGTCTCGGTGCGCGATAACGTAGAAGAAGATCAGCCCAAAAATCGCCCAAATCACAAACAGGAAATACGTCTCTGTCTCCATAGACGATTCCTGGAAGAAGTTCGGAACGAGAAGATACAGCCCGAACAGGATCATGATAACAAGGCCAAGGCGCCCCGTGAGCGCGGTGGCCTTATCCTTCTCAAAGGCCGCCCGCTTACCCGCCGCGGCGGAGACAAAGCCGTAGATCATCGTTGCGCCGAAGGTCGTTACGTCCACGATCCAGCCGATGGCCGTGCGCCCCACGAAGGGGATCAGGCAGGAGACGGCGATGACGAGCCCGATGGCGTTGCGCGGTATATCACGCTTGCTGACCTTGGCGAAGCGTGCCGGCAGGATCTCATCGAGAGCCAGAGCGTAAATCAGGCGGCTGAGAGCCAGGATATTGCCGAAAAAGCTCGTGAGGATCAGAGCGAGCAGGGACGCGCTCAGAACCCACACGCCCAGCGAGCCCAGGTAGTGATTCGCGGCGTAGAACGCCGGAAGCGCACGGAGGCCATCCAGGTTTCCGATATCGTTAATATAGCTGAGCCAGCTATCGTACTCCGGCGGATACGCCGTTACGGAAAGGAGCACCACCGCGACATACAGCAGAGTGGTCGTGACGACTGCTGTGACAAGGATGCGAAACGACTTCTGCGGCTTGAAGGTGAATTCCCCCGTGGCATGGGAGATATTCTCAAATCCGATAAACGCCCAGGGAGATATGACTGCGATGGTAATGACCTGAGACAGCGCCTTGCTGTCCGGTATGTACGCGGGCGTAAGCGGCCGATCACGCATAATGAGCGCTGCGGCGCAGCAAAACAGGATACCCAAAAAGAACACGCACACGAGAAAAACCATGCCCTGCGCGATGCCTCTTTTGAAGCGCATGCACAAAGCGCCGGCCGCCGCAAGCGCGGCGATGGAAAGCAGCGCCTCGCCGAGATACACGTCATACCCGAATATGGTATAGAGCCTCCCGAACTGAAACACATCGCCAATGAATATCCGCGCAAACAGCGGAAGGGACGTTACGTTCGCCCAAAGAATGGCAAGGTATGTAAGCGCCAGAAACCACGCCACCAAAAAGCCCCGGTCGGGTCCATAGACATCGCGGACATAGGCGTATGCGCCGCCGGCCTCCGGATAGGCGTTCATTAGGAAGTGATAGTTCCGGCTGATGACGAGCATGATCGCCATGCCTGCAACAAGGCCGAGCACCGTGCCGAGCGGCCCCGCCTGGGCAAGGTAGGTGTTGCTGGTTACGACAAGAGAGCCCCAGCCCACGCTGGTTCCCAGAGAGAGCGCCCATACATGACGCGGCGCAAGATAAGGCCGCAGCTCTCTTCTTGTATCTGGTGAGAAGGACATTCTCATACACACCCTTTCTGCATCGGAAAATCTATCCGACGTTTGCATGCCAAACCGCGGATATAAAGCTTAAGGCAACGCCGCAAAACTCCCGGCACACGTCTCGCTTACATGTTATTCCGGCATGTTTCACAAAAAGCCTCGGCAATACACAAAGTATTGCCGCGTTTTTTCATCTGCCGAAAAATCTGACTGCGCAATCCGCGCACCAAAATAATGTATCATCGCTCTAGTATATTTTACCATACACCGTATATTGAATTCAACAATAACTTTCCGTCAGCGGACACATACCCAGCGGATTCCAGGGTTGCCGAAACAGGGACGATGCGGTATACTGAGGATACAGAAGCTTGCGCGTCAAGGTCACTTGATCCCGCTTAACAGATGATCGGAGGAAAACTCATGGAACGATGTCCCTATGTCCCCCCGACCGCCATGCCTGCGGCGAGCATTCCCGCATCCCCGGCGGATGAGCGGAGCTATATCATCGAGAACCTCGATCGCGCACTGAGGGAACGCTGGATACAGGTGTATTACCAGCCCATCATTCGCTCTGCCAACGGCCTCATCTGCGACGAGGAGGCTCTTTCCAGGTGGCTCGATCCCGTTCGGGGCATGCTCTCCCCGGCTTCCTTCATCCCCGCGCTGGAGGATGCACGGATGATCCACAAGCTCGATCTTTATATGGTCGAGCAGGTTCTCGCGCACATGAAGGTAAAGGCGGAAACAGGCATATTCATTGTTCCTGTCTCCGTGAACATATCCCGCACCGACTTCGAGGTCTGCGACATCGTGGATGAGATTGATCGCCGCGTGACAGCCGCCGGTGTGCGGCGCGAGCTTATGAACATCGAGATCACGGAAAGCGCCTTCGGCAAGGACCCTGTCTATCTGAAATCGCAGGTCGACCGATTCCGTGCGCTGGGCTACAGCGTATGGATGGACGATTTCGGAAGCGGATATTCCTCCCTCAGTCTGCTGCAGAGCTTCGATTTCGACCTGATCAAATTTGATATGTCCTTTCTGCGTCAGTTTCACAACGATCCCAAAAGCCGTATAATCCTGTCTGCGCTCATGAAAATGATGCTGATGCTCGGCGTGGACACGGTCGTAGAGGGCGTCGAGACTTGGGAGCATGTCCATTTTCTGCGCGGCATTGGCTGTGACAAGCTGCAGGGGATGTACTTCAATATGCCCATCTCGTTTGAGGAGCTCCTCCGCCGCCACGGCCAGAACGATACGCTGGAGTTCGAAGACCCGCGGCAGGCAAACTATTACAGCGCGGTCGGCACTGCTAACCTCAACGATTCCGCCGACCTTGGGGATCAGGCAGACAGGGCCATGCGTCCCTTCCTCCAGTCCGTCCCCATGGCCGTTCTGGAGCTATCCGACGGCACACTCCGGCTCCTGCGCCGCAACACGGCCTACGGCGAGTTCCTGCGCAGCGGCGGCGAGTTGCCCGATGACGCCGCGTTGCCCGAGCCGCCGAGCGAAGCGTTCATGCAGGCGCTGCGGGGCTGCCTGTACGCAGACGGCTGGAGCGCTGTCCGCTATGTGACGAGCAGCGAGCTTCCGCTCCAATTCCGGCTCAGGCGCCTCGCCGTAAATCCTGTGACGAAAGCGCTGGCCGTCGTTGCGGTCGTCATCGCCGGTCTTTGACTCTTTGAAACATCTGCATATAATTACCGCGCCGGAGCCGTGACAACACCTCACAGCTCCGGCGCGGCAGCAGTATAAATCAGGACGCGCCCTCGTGCTTGAGCACGGCGCCTATGGTCCTGAACAGGATCTGGATATCCAGCCTCAGCGACCAGTGCTCGATATAGTAGCGGTCGAGCGCGACGACCTCTTCAAAGTCCGTGATCTTACTGCGCCCGCTTACCTGCCACATGCCGGTGATGCCAGGCTTGGCGCTCATGCGGACACGGTGGCGCAAATCATATTTCTCCCACTCGTCCTTCGTGGGCGGACGCGTGCCGACAAGACCCATTTCGCCCTTGAGGACGTTGAAAAACTGCGGAAATTCGTCCAGACTCGTGTTGCGGATGAAGTTCCCGATCCCCTTCGGCTTGCCGTTTTTGTCCTTTTTTTCGCTGCCGATGATGCGGGGATCATCGTCCATCTTAAACATCATGCCGTCCTGGATCTTATTTTGCGCCATGAGCTCGGCCTTGCGCTTTTCCGCGTCCATGTACATACTGCGGAATTTATAGATTTTGAAGACCTTGCCGTTTTGCCCCACGCGGTCCTGCGTGAAGAATATAGGGCCGGGAGATTTGATGTAGATCGCCGGCGCAACGAACAGGAAGATGACGCCTGTCATGACGCATCCCACGAAGCCGCCGATGATATCCATCACGCGCTTGATTGCCAGCTCGCCCGCCGGAGCGAAACGGAACGTGGTCGTAAGCACGTCGAACAGGCCAAGGCGATGTATCTCCGCAAAATCCTCCAGGAACGAGTTAGAGTAGTTCACGGTGATGCCCATCTCCATGAGCGCGTCGATGAATTTGCGCGGATAGAGTATATCGTCCGGCTGTAGGATGAACACCTCGTCCACATGGATATGGCAGATGTTCTGGACCGCGTCGCCGTCGAGCGGATAGATGGGTATACCCAGATCCGCAAACTCCGCGGGGTCGCCGCCGTCCATGAGAACGACCTCGTTGAGCTTAAAGTACCGCACGGTATTTTTATCGTTCAGCTTTTCGATGGCCTTGCGAACGAGCGCCGAAGACGTGACAAGCACAAGGGATTTTTTCTTTTCCATTTTATGCGAGGCGAAGATGCGTCTTTTGTTCATCTGCCGCGCGAAGAGATCGAGTACAACGTACAGCGCCGCGGTGATGATAAGCTGCAGCCGCGACAGCAGCAGCGTGCTGCTCACCACGAACAGATAAACAAGCACAAGGAGCATCGTCGCACCGATTAATTTAAGGACGGCCCATAGCTCGTCGAAGGTGTGGCGCCGCACGATGGCAAAATAGCTCCCGGCAAACGGCATCATCGCGAGCTGGCATACGACCAGAAGCGCCGCCAGATAGCGGTAGGTCACGTCGCTGTAGGGATTCCCGAAGCCGAGAACCATCCAATAGCTGAGGACAAAGCTCAACTGCAGGCAAATAAAGTCCAGAAGGATAAAATCCCAATGCCTCATCCAATCCTGATCGACTCTTTTTCGCATAGAAATCCATTCTCCGTTCTGTTTTGATTTCGTTTCTCCGGTGGATCGCCCGTCAGTCGGTCTGCTCCCACGCCGTTATGACGCCCTCGAGCGCCGCGATAAAATGATCTGTGTTCGAGACAAAGTCCTTTGGCTGCATGGAAAGCGCCTTTTCCATGCACCTGTCGAGCTCATCCATTTCCCAACAGCCAAGCAGGTACTCCCCCGTCTCGAACGCGGTGATGATCTGTTTTTGGTGATCGTCCACATGTTCGCCATATTCCCGCAGGCGCGGCACGGCGACGACTCTTTTTTTCAGCCGCAGCGAGGTGACGATGACGCCCGCGCCGCCGTGGGTGACGATGAGATCCGCCTCCCGGATGCGGCGGTCGAAGGATTCCTTGTCAATGAACGCCTCGCTTGCGTAGTGCTCCGGCTTATAGGCGCAGGTTCCGGACTGCGCGAAGATATCCCAGTCCGGATGGTTCTCTGCTGCCTCGTCGAGCTTTTTCAGCATACGGTCAAAGGGAAACTTCTGCGTGCCTGTGGCGACAAATATGTTCATGCTGCGCTCCGCCTTTCCGTTCATTTGTCCTTCTCCGCGTTGACGGTCTTCACAAGGTAGTCGGGATAGTACAGCCGGAGGTCGACGTGCTCTGTGTATGTGCCCAGATCCTCGGATATCGCCATCCCCGACGCGCTGACATCCTCCAGAAGCTCCCGCACATGCTCCTCGTAATATGGCTCATTTTTGCTGTAATGGATGAACAGATGCTGCGTCGGCGCAAGCTCGTTGTGCACGATCTTGTACTTCAGCCGGGCGTTGAGCATGGCAATTTTTTCAGGCGTTACCGGCTCGTCAAGAACCTCGATCACAGCGTCTGCGTAACCCTTTCTGTCGCGCATGACCGAACCGACGTAATAGGTTGGCGCCGCAACGACCATAGCGGCATGCGGGTAGCGGATGCCGAAGTTGACGGCGGCATAGCCGCCCTTACTCGAACCGATGAAGAACAGCTTTTTCGCGCCGCATTCCTCGATGGTTTTGTCGATCAGCTCGAAAACGGCCTCCTCGATATTGAAGCGCAGATGGCTTCCGAGGTAATAGGTCCCATTGCGCGCATAGTCGTCCTTGATATACAGCCGGTTCGCGCCGGTTCCCGCCAGCGTATGCACATAGTGGTACACCGCGCCGCGCGGGTCGCGGGAGGAAAAGCCGATCACAAGCACGTCGGAGCCGCTGTTTCTGAACAGCATATGCCGCAGCTTCGTGCCGTTCGCTGCACAGAATTCCTTTTCCTTCCGGCGAACGACCATATCCGAGTAAAAGCGGTTATAAGCTCTTCGCGCCGTTTTCCACAGGTTCATATGGGCATCGCATCCTTTCTCATTTCTTTAAAAACGCCTTGGCCTTGCCGAACACCGTGCCCCATTCTTCTTTGCTGAATACGACAGCGCAGTGCAGAAGAGCGCCGATCACGGCATATAATCCCGCCGTGAGGATCAGGGAGAACCACGAATGAGGGGTCCAGAGCAGAGACAATCCGTAAAGTGCCGCGCACAGCACGCCGCAGGCGGCCAGGCTTCTGAGCATCACGGGGTAAAATGTCGTCCATTTCACCTTCATCACGCGGGCCGCAAGGATCGGCTGGCAAATGAAGTTGTTGATCGTCATAAGCACCACCGTGGTACCGGTCACTGCATAGAGGCCGAGCGATGTATAAGACAGCAGCAGGTACATCGAAATGACGTTCAGCACGCCGCTGATGGCGGTGATGACGCAAGGAATAACTTTTTTGAGCGTAAGGTTGAAGGCGTACAGCGCGGGATAGATCAGCGCCGAGGTGATGTTGCTTGTCAGGGTAAATACCGTGAGCCAATAGAGGAAGCCGTAGTCCTCATGCGGTATCCACAGCCGGTAATACGCCATTCCGAGCGCCAGGAAGCCGGCAAAGCCGATATTTATGAATAGACTCGTGATCTTCATGGCGAAACTCATGGTATCCACTACGCCCTTGATATCGTCCTTGGCGTAATGCCGAAGGAGGATCGGCTGGAACGGCGTTGTGACGGTGGAGGTGACGGTCTTGAAGATCAGGTCAATGCTCTGAACGATGGCAAGCTGCCCCATCTGCAGGGGCGTGAGCATGAGGTTTGTGATGATGAGATCCAGGCCGCTGTTGAGCACGTTGCTCAGGGAGTTGAAGGTGGACCAAATACCGTTGCTCGCAAGGTCGCGGATCGCCCTCCAGTTAAATTGGGACAGCCTGACCTTCAGCCTGCCTGCGTATTTCTTCGTGACCCACAGGTTTGAAAAGCAGGTGATCAGAGACGAGACGATGAAGCCGATGCCGACGTAATAGACATTCGGCTTGAAAAACCGGAACATCAGATACAGCACCAGCGCCTCCGCCAGATACGAGATCAGCTTGAAGACTCCGGTGATATCCATGCGGTTCGCGATATAGACCCCGCACTCGTACACGCTGAACAGCGTGCTGAGCAGGAACTTTACGAACATCAGCACGAACAGCAGCTTGACATCCCACAGGATGTCCGCCGGGATCACAAGCAGCTTGTCGAGGGATACGATCGCGAACAGCGCAAGGAAAAACACAACGATGCCGATGCCCGCGCTTCCAAAGAAGGCGGAGCTGTAGTACATATTGGCCTCGTCAAGCTCGTCTCGGTGCAGGCTCACCACGATGAACCGCGAGGCGAAGGAGGTGACGAGCATTGTGGCGATCGTCGCGTAATGCGCGGTATTCTTCGCCAGCGTTACGAAGCCGTAGCTCTCTGTTCCGACCGTCGTCGTGATATAGGGTGTAAGAACCAGCGTGATCATATAGTTGACCACAAACGCCGCCAGAGTTATCGCGATGGCGGTAAAGGTTCTCTTGTAACCGCCGCCTTTACTCATAATTCACATACCCGATTTGTTTTGAAATCATTTTTCTTGTCCTATCCTGCCTTTCTCAAGCCCCGATGCGAAGCACCCTGCCCGGATTGCCGGCGACGATCGCCTTTTCCGGCACCGACTTGAGCACCACAGCGCCCGCGCCGATCACCGCGCCGTCGCCGATCGTGATATCCCCTAGCAGGACCGCTCCCGCGCCGATCATGACGTTGTCGCCGATTTTGGGATTGGGAAGCTCACCCTCGGCAAAGCCGCGCGCACCGATGGTGACATTCTGATAGATGTCACAGTTTTCGCCGATCACGGCGCTGTTTCCGATCACAACGCCGAGGCCGCAGTGGTAAAACGTGCAGGACTCCGCGATCTGCGCCGTAACGCCGATATCGCACGCGTAGACAATGCGGTTTCGGAACTTAATCAGCATCGCGAGCTTACGCTTGAGCGGGTTGCCCGACTCGTACCAGCGTCTTGCCCTGCCTAGCGATTTGATAAGCTTTTTCTGTCCTCTCGTCATCGCCCCACCTCTTATTTTTCAAAAATGCATTTGTCGGGCAGCGTCATCTCAAACGCCTCCCTGATAGCGTCGGCACATTCCTCGTAATCCTTCAGCGACTCGGGATCGTTTATACAGAAGCATGTCAGCTCGTGGGCGCCGATCGTCCGGCACAGCTCCGGCAGCATGGAGCTGTCCACATCAAACAGCTTCTCGTTGTTCGATCTCGGCACGAAGGCGCCCTTGACGAGCTGCCAGTACAGAAGCACCCATTGGTTCGGATCGGTGCTCACGCGGAAGCGATGCATCGTGGAGCTCATCATGAGCTCCGGCTCCTTTTCCCAAACCTCCTCAAAGGTCGATTTGAGCAGCGGCGAAAAGCTGTGAAACTGCTTGAAGCCCGTGTAGTATTCGGGGCAGAACAGCTTCAGCGCAAGGCTGCGTACGTTTTCCTTCGTCAGGTACGACCGGCTGAGATATTTCCCCGGATACTCGGACAGGCGCTTGTCTCTTTTTTTGAAATTCCTGTTGATGATGCCGACATCGGTGGCGTCGGTGTGATGCCAGGCCTCGTCACCGATAAATCGGATGGGCTTTTCCTCAAACGCCATGCGCGGAAATCCTGTTTTCGGGTCAAAGAAATCGCTCTTTTCCAGCGGCTTACCGAGAAACATGTCGTCATTCAGAAAAATGAATCGCTCCGCGAGGCCCTCGATGCGGTGGAGGTTCAGCTCCAGCGCACGGGAGCTGTAGGTGGGCAGGCTTCCCTCCGGCATATAATCCGTGTGCTTTACGATGTGGAGCTTTTCGCAGGACGTATCCAAAAACGGCGGCAGATGCCCCCATGTGACAAAATGGATCTTCCGCGCCCACGGCGCGTATGCCTCGATAGAACGAAACCAATACTTCATGAGGCCCCAGTCTCGGAAGCGGTTCGCGCCGTTGCTGTAATCAGCGACAGTTTTATTCTCGTACCTCGCCTTTTCTGTGAGCCACTCGATGTCATTGCCGTCGACCCACAGCACGACGATATCTACGTCAAAATCGGTGACAGGAGTTGTTTTCATAACTTTTCCACCTCTGCTTTCGGAATGTCCGGTACGCCAGCCTGGTGTTGCATCATTTGCCGCGCAGCCTCAGCCACAGCCACCGGACGCCATAGGGGATCGCCGCAGGCAGCTTTCCCATGACCGCCTCGCGCATGATGTTGTAGTAGATCCACCTGCGGGCATTGTCGTTTTCCCGGTACGCGTCTGTGTTGGCGTTCAGGATGCTCACATAGCCGAGATACGCGTTTTTGTGGTTCGAGGAAATATGCTCGCCGGAATCCATATGCTTTATGTACACAGCCTTTTTTTCGCCGTATATCGGAAATTCGCGTGAAATGCGGACCCAAAGCTCGTAGTCCTCGACCGCAGGCTGCTTGTGGAAGCCGCCCACCTTTTTCAGCGCCTCGACACGGATGAGCGGATGCGAGGTAGAGGCCACATAGTCGTGCGTCAGCATATCGGCATAGGAGGGCTTCTCCTTGAATATCTCATACGGCCAGGCGTTGAATTCCCTGCCTGTCACGTCGTCGTACTCGATGCCGTAGCCGAACACGAGTCCTGCGTCCGGGTGCTTTGCAAGAAGCGCCGTCTGGCTCTCGATCTTATCCGGGACCCACTCGTCATCGTCGTCCAGAAACCCGATAAACTCGCCCCGCGCGTTTTCGATCGCAAAGTTCCGCGCCGCCGAAACGCCGAAATTCCCGCCCTGCGACAGATACCGAACCGCCGGATGCCCTCCGAGATGCGCTTTTATCTCGTCGGTGTACTCCGAGCCGGCGGCATTGTCATCGATCAGCAGAAGCTCCGAAACAGGCAGCGTCTGACGCTCGATGCTGCAAAGCGCTCGCTCGATCGTCTCCCATTTTCTGCGATAGGTCGTTACCGCCGCTGTAACTTCGAACATTTTTTCTCTCCCTTTCCACATGATTTCCCATTGCCATAGCCAGGAAAATAAACAGAAGATCGTACCCGAAGGTCGTCATGTTTCGCTCGGTCCAGCCAATGACCATATAGAAGAACAGATAGCCCGCGCTGAAGATGTACTCATCCCAAGCCATGCTCCTTACCCGATCGAACGAGGCGTAGATCGCCAAATAGAAGGCTCCGACGCCTATCAGGCCGATGTTTGCCCACATTTCCAGCAGGTTGTTGTGGGCGCCGGCAGTCATGCTGCCCATAAAGGAATCACTCGCAAATCCCGCGTGAACAAGACCCACGGAAACCGGGTCGCGCCAGAACATGCCATAGCCGAAGCCCGTCAGGGTCTTGTGGTAGAGCATGACGTTGATGATCTGGTTCCACAGCGGGATACGCCCGGTAAGCGTGGCGTCCTTGCCGAGGAGGTTGAACAGAGGCTCAAAAAGCGGGATGATCGTCAACGCAAAGATCAGAAAGCCCACGACGCCCGCGATGAAGATAAAGCCCAGCGGAAGCCGTTTTTCGCCGTCTCTATTCGTAAGGAGTATGCAGCCGGAAATGATGATCGTAAGCAGCAGGGCGCCCGTCCCCTCCGATCGAATGAGGAGCAGCATCTCCACAAGCACGGTGATGAGCAAAAGCCCCGGTATCGGCTTCTCATTCCGGAGCCGGATGCGGATCAGCACGCTCTGCATGACCAGCGAGAATGCCAGCTCCGACGCGATCACATTTTTCACGCGGCTGAAGCCCAGGAATGTATTGGCCCGCGCCTCAACGCGAACGTCATATTGCTTGAAGAAGATGGGAAACGCGATGGCGAGCACTACGAAAATAAGCTGAGCGTCAAACAGCAGCTCCAGGATGTCCTCTACGGACATATTCTCGCACATCCAGATGGCGAACAGCGCCGTGACCGAAACGCGCACGCACGTCACAAGCTCCTCGCTCTTGTAGGGCGTGGCCAGCATGGAGCAAACGATGACCGCGGCCACAAAAAAATACAGAGGCCAGTATTTTTTCTTAAAATTCAGGAGCTTTATGTCCATCACGCTCTCGCCGCTGGTGAACAGCATGATGAGCATCTCGAGCAGGAATGCGGTATACTCGATCAGGGTGCCGAGCATGGCGCCGAAGACCCGCGTGTACTGCCCCGGAAACCCCAGCACGTTCAAAAAGATAAACACGATCGCCAGGGATATGATGATATTCTTGTCCTTCGAAAACATGGCGCCGCGGCTTTATCCCATGGCGGCGACGAGGTAGAACAGCCGCGGCGATACGAGATACGCCTTCGCCGCGAGCTGCGCCTTGATGCCCGAGGCGCGATCCCCGGCGGCAAATCTCATCGCCTCCTTGACGGGATATTCCTCATGGAGGCGGTCATACAGGTCCTTTCTGCGTCCCTTGGCGAATCTATGCGCCACCGAAAACAGCGCCTTGTTGTACATATATTCCTCGTATCGCTTAGCAAACGGATGTCCCATCCCGGTCAGATACGCACTGGTGCGCTCCGCCGCGTTCATCGCGTCCACCTGAGAATAATGGATCGTGGTGGAGACGGAATTATCCCGCACGCGGTAAAAGTAGTTGTAATCGAGCTGCCGCATGGTTTGGCAGCGCGCGAGATATTTTGTGGCAAACTCCCAGTCCTCGCCGTATTTCGCGCCCTCCGTGAACCACAGATCATACTTCTCCAAAAGCTCCCGTCGGTAAACGAAGGAGGCCATGCCGTACTCGAGCTTCGAGTAGGTGTAGTCCATGAGGATCTTCGCGGGGTCGCTCTCAAAAATATGTCCCTCGATGGGGCCGACCCTTTTCACGTCCCGCGGGTCGCGCACGCTGTAGCAGGACATCGTGTCGGGACCATATTCGTTCATAACCTTCGCGACGGCGGGGATGTACCCCTCCGCCAGCACGTCATCGGAATCGAGAAAAATAAGGTATCTGCCGCGGCTGGCACGGATGCCTGTGTTCCTCGCGGCGCTCACGCCGGCATTCGGCTGTCGGATGATCCGGATATCCGTCGGGACAGTGTCCGCATACTCGCGCACGAGCGCCACCGAATCGTCCGTGGAGCCGTCGTCCACGACGATCACCTCGTATTCGTCGTAGCCCTCGCATTCGGTCGAGCGAAGCGTCTCCTCCACGGTGGAGGCGCAGTTGTAGCAGGGCGTTATGATGGATACGTCGATCCGCCTGTTCTGTGCATCCATCAGTATATCCCTCCCTCGCAGACCGCGTTCGGGTAAACCTCCAGCATGGAGGGCCACTGCACAAAGAATTTGTCCGCGTGCTTATATAATATCTTGCCGGTCAGCGTCGCGTCCGTGATCTTGGCAAAGGACTCGATAAAGATCAGCTTTTTGTGAAACGCCTTGCACAGCAGGCACAGGGGTACAACGGCCAGGACTCCCGTCGTGATCACGATATCCGGACGCTCCCTGCGCAGGATACGCAGCGCGCGGAACGTGTTGCCGAGCATATAGATCGGAAACATAAGCTCCCGACGGTTCACCTGTCTGAGCTCATAGACCGGACACGGAGCCTTTACCGAGTCATAGCTCGTTTTCTCCGTCACCAGAACACTGTCATACTTTTCCATCAGAGGCTTGAGCATCATGATCTCTTCCAAATGCCCGCCCGAGGACGCCGCAAAGCAGATTTTCGTATGGCTCACCCGTCGCTCCTCCTTATGTATTTTGACTTCAGGAATTATTGGATTGCCTCAATACTCCCTGCCCATGCGTATGCGCCGGAGCAGTCTGTACGCCAGAGCGCCTAAGAAAGCGCCGACGGTATTGGCCAGGATATCCTCCGCATCGCACTGCCCGAGTCGAAAGATGAGCTGGATCGATTCGATAGCAGTCGAGGCCATCAGTCCCATGAACAGGCCGTAGGAGAGCTTGTTCAGCCCCTCCGGCTCGATGAACGGGAACAGGAAGCCCAGCGGCACAAACAAGATGACGTTCAAAAGCAGATGATTGAGCGGCTCCGCTGAGCGTGTTTCCACTGCCTCCCGGATAGCCTCGAAGCTCATGATGATCGACGTGTCGTTGCTGCCCTCGCTTCGTCCGAAGATCGTAACGTAGCCAACAATGGCAACATACAAGACAAAAAAGACGAGAAATTGCTTGTTGACCCGTGAAAAATTATGAATGAGGCCGTAGCCCGCCGCAAATAGGACGATGCACGCAAGCAGGATGAGCACCATGATCAGAATATACTCCGTGCTCCCGAGCTGACTGATAAGGTATACGAGCGGTATCGTCACGGCGGCATAGACAAATAACAGCACAACGGCGATCAGCGGCAGCGCGCTTTTGTTCACGGAGCGCCTGGCGACAATCTGAAACAGATAGATATACCCACACAGCAGAAGAAGCCCTATCAGCACGATCTCTATCAGTTCCTGCGAGACCATTCGCTTGCCCGCCTCCCCTTCTTGTTTCTCATAAGGACTTATACCGTTCCCAAGGCAGACCCGAAAGGATGCCGCCGGCGCATAGCCCCGGCATCACTGTTTTGGCGCGGGAACAAAGCTCTGTTTGACGCTTTTTTCAAAGAAAGAGCGGCATTACTCGTCCGCCGTATACGCTGACTCTTCCTCGTGCGCGCCGTCCTCGGCAAAGCCGCCCTCCACTCCGAGCTTATAGAGCGCGTCTGCAGCCTCCCGGTCGCTCATAACGGTGGTCCTCGGCACACTGTCGTCCGCGAAGAGCTCGTCCAGCAAATTCCGCACCGGCGGCGCCTGCTCGCCGGATGCCTCCGGCTCCTGCGCCGGCTCCTGCCCATTAGGATCCTTTTTTCTCTTCCCGCCCCGTTTGCGCTTGGAACGGTCGTTCTTCTTTTCTTTTTTCTCCCGTTTTTTGTCCTGCTTTCGGGCCTTTTGCGGCGGTCCGGCCGTGGACAGAGGATCCATTTCCGGATCCTTCTCCCAAGCGAGCTGCTCCTGCTCGACATACCGGCGGCGCGGCTCCGTCTGTCGGATGAGGCCGGAGGATCGCGCGATACCCGACACGTTCTGCGCCGCGTTCACGATGCAGCCGAGAACGCGAATACCCGATTTATCGAGTCTCTCGAGGGAGGAGCGAATATCCGGCAGGCTGGCGTTATCGTAGCGCACAACGTACAGGACGGATTCCGCAAGCTGGTTGAGACTCAGCGTCTGGGACTCCTGCCCCACCGGCGGCGCGTCCATTACGACGTAATCGTAGCTGCGCGACAGGCTCTTGATCAGCTCTGTGATCGTTCCGTCCATGGTGATGGCGTGCCTCTCCAGAACACTCGGCAGAATGTCGAGATAGCCCGTGAGGGTCGTGATGGCGTCCGACTGCGCCGCCTCGCCCCGGTAGAGCGCATTTAAGCTGTGTTGATAATCCACCTGATTGAGGAACAGCTTGCCTAGACCGGGATTGCGCAGGTCCAGATCTATGAGCAGAACCCGCTTCTCCATATCGGAAAGCTGTAGGGCAAGATTTGCGGCGACCGTTGTTTTTCCCTCGCCGGCGATGGTTGCGGTCACATAGAAGCACTTCGGTCCGTCGGCGGTACCCAGCCGGTTCCGCAGGATATACGCCGCCGCAGCGTAGCTCTCCCTCACGGCGGAGGACTCGTTTTCGTTCTCAGACAGGATGGATTTTTTTCGACGGAAGTATTTGTCGTTTTTCGGGATGATGCCGAGTGTTTCGAGACCCAGCACGCCCTCTACGTCGCGGAGGTTCGTCAGCGTGGGCCGCATCAGAAGCTCCATCACCGCGAAGCCCACGCCGGCCATGAACCCCAGCACGGCCACGATGCCCCAGCTCGAGCTGCTCAGCGACCCGCCCATGGTGTTGCGGGATGTGGGCTGGTTGATGACGACGATGGTGCCGATCCTGAGCACCTCTCGCAGCGAATCCTGCGCCGCGCTCATCACCGCGCCGAGAATCGCCGTGCCCTCCTCCGCGTCGCGCCAGGTCAGGGTCAGCTCGATGATCTGGGTGTCGCTGTACTGGGACACGGAAAGGTTTGACGTTATATCCCGCGGCGTGATGCCGACCATCTGCAGATCCTTGATGGCCGCGTTCATGGTCAGGTCACTTTTGATGATGTATTTGGCGGCGGACACCATGTCCTCCGACAGATGAAAGTCGCTGGAATTCGGTATTTCCCCTCCGGTGCCCGAATAGATACCGCTCTCGCTCTGCGCAACGATCGCAAAGGAGGAGGTGACTTCAAAGCTCGTATAGCTCCCCTGCATATACGATACGGCTGACAGCATGATCCCGAAGATCAGGCCGATAAAGGTCAGCGCCAGGATCAGCTTCCAGCGCTTCAGGATCGCATAGACAAAGTCCCCGACACGCAGTTGGATGCCGCCGTTTGATCTCATGTTGTCGGGCCCTCCTCACTGATCGCCGCACGGGCGAGCTTTTTCTCTCTGCGCTTTCTTGCCGCTCTGCGTATGAGCGCCGCGCCGCTGATGATCAGACCGCCGCCGATGACGGCAGCAAGCGCCACAGCGCCGGCGCTGCGCCAGGTAAACAGGGATACGGACAACGACTGCGGCTCAGCCGTATCCTCCACCCGCAGGATGTACCGATGATCCTTGTCTCCGTTGCGGATGACGTAGTAATTCCCCTCGTTCAGATCGGTGAAGGTCGTGGCCACGCCGGTAGACGTCCAGGTATGCACCAGCTCATCGCGGGCATTGTACATAGCGACGTTCTCCCCGTCGATCTGCGTGCCGATCAGCGCGTCCTCGATGCTGATCGTCACGCGGATCAGTCGGTTCGTCAGCAGGAGTTCGGGATGTGCGTCCGTTCCGACGCGGCCGTTAGCGCCGATGGTCACGGTATATTCTCCCGCATCGAAGTGATAATCCTCCGCCGAACTGATCTGCGTCAGGCGATAGGTGACGCTCTTGTCGAGATCCGTCAGCGTAATCCTGCCGCTCGAATCCGTCACAAGCGTTTCCGGCTCTCCCGCGCCGTGCCGCAGCTCAAATTCCGCGCCGGAAATGGGTTTATCCTCATACAGTTCGTCTGTCAGGGTAAGCGACATCGTCGTCTTCTCGCTCTCCACCGTCCGAACGAGGGCCTCTGCGTCCGTCTTCTTCTCCAGCGTATAGCTCAGAGTCGTCAGAAGGCTGGCGTAATACTCGGGTATATCCTTCTGCCGCACCGCATAAAGGCCGAGGTACAGCTCGCCGGACTCGCCATAGCCTTCCTCATCGCACACGATCTCACCGACGACCTGCCCGGATGAATAACGCAGCGTACCGTCCAGCGTCAGAATATCCTCCGCCGCCACCACATCGAACGTAGCCCCGGCGACAGTCAGTCCCGTGTCCTTATCTGTGACGCGGAGGCGGATAATGTTATAAGACGGGTATACGGGTACGCGGACGGTGTAGGGGTCGGACCAGTCGTACAGCTCGTCGATCTCAAACGCTGCGTTGTCCGCGATCTCATACCCCGTGGCCTCGGTCAGCTCGTGCAGGTAATAGGAGCCCGGATATATCTTCTCCGGCAGGTAAAATGTGCCGGATTCGGTCGTCTCGTATTCTCGGTAGGCGACCTTCAGCGGATAGTAGGTGTTGAGTATCTGCAGGCCGTTATCGTCGGAGTACAGCTCAAACACGACGCCCGACTCCTTGACGGTGCGGCCGGTATCCGCATCCACCAGCATGACATATACGGCGGACTTGACGCCCTCGTCCGGTTCGTCGTAATCGCCGTCGCCCTCACCGTTCCCGCTGCCTGCGACCGGGTATGGCGTAGGCGTAGGCGTGGGTGTCGGCGATGGCTCAGGCGATGGGGTCGCGTCGTCGTCGGCGTCCCCGTCATCGTCACGAAAGCCGACATCTTCCTCGTCATAGCCCTCGTGGACCGCTTCGCTGTCCGCGTCGCCCGGCCACGGGTCTCCCAGAATCTGATCCGGTATGTAGAGTATATACAGACCGAGAAGCGAAATGACCAGCGTCAAGATCAGCAAAAGACTGATCAGCATATCCGACGTTGGCTGCCAATAGTCGATCTCACCCAGATTGCGTTTTTTCTTATTCTTCACGGCGGCTTCTCACTCCCGGCTCTGCGTACCGGAGTAGGCGGAAGGCGTATCAGCCGCCCCCTGCGCCGAAGTGCGCTCAAACCAGCGCTTGGGGACCTTGACGTTCCCGTCCGGCTTCAGCTCCGCCTCTTTTTTCATCATCTCTTCAAACTGCTCGACCGATACGGGCTTTGAGAACAGATAGCCCTGCCCCTCCGTCGCACCGTATTTCCGCATGGCCGTGAGCTGCTCCATGCTCTCGATCCCCTCGACGCAGACAGGGATGTGCAGCGTCCTCGCCTGCTCGAACACGCCCGCGACGGAACCTTGAACGGCTTCCTCGTCCCGCAGATCCAGCTTCAGCGCGTCCGCGTTCAGACTGCCGCCCACGTCAAGAGAGAGAAAATCCCCCGCAAAGCCGTCCACCAGCACGCGGAGACCGTCCTGCCGGAGAATGCTTTCCGCCTCGCTGGCCGTGTCGCGCGCCTGGGTATATGCGTTCTGCGCGATCTCGATCTCCAGACTTCTGGGCGGGATGCGGTATTTTTTCAGAAGCTCTTTGAAAAAACCGCCTATATCCAGCGCAAGGACGTCCGTTTTTGTAACATTGACAGAGATCGGAACGGGGCGAAGGCCGTTGTCGATCCAGCGGCGAATCGTCTTGCAGACCTCCTCCCAGATAAACTGATCGAGCTTTGTGATATAGCCATTCTGCTCCAGCACGGGCACAAACACGCCCGGAGATACGATGCCGAGCTTCTTATGCTGCCAGCGCACCAGCGCCTCCGCGCCGATGATCCTCCTCGTGGCAAGGTCATACTTCGGCTGGAGATAGAATATGAATTCGCCGTTTTGCAGACCGGCGAGGATCTGCGGCATAAGGATCTGCTCGTTTTCTCTGCTGACGCCGGCGTCCCCGCGGGCCGCTGAGTAGGAGTCGACCAGTCTGGGCAGGCGCTCGAGCAGTTCGGTGATCTGCACGATGTCCTTTCTCTCGCGGTAGCGCTTCTGCTCTTCCATGGGCGGCACCACATACTTGTGGAAATCCTCCTGGAACAGGCCGAGGTCGCGCAGCATCATGTTCCATGTGATGCGGTAGGTGATATTGAACAGAATAGACAGGATAACGCCGCAGATGGAGGTATAGAACGCAAGCTCAATGCCGTTCAAAAGCGACTGCACCGAGAAAAGGGCGGCCTCCACCGTAGAGAATGAGATGCTGCCGATACCCATGATAAGGCCGAGAAACGTACCGAGAATACCGATGCCGGTCAGCGTCCCCGGCACCTGCAGCATGACCGTCTGCCAGCTGCGAAGCGCCAAAACATCCTCGTTGATAAAGTCGTCCAGATCGGAAAAAAGCTGCCCGGACTCGTTTTGTGTCCGCAGCTTTTCCCGGTACTCCTGAAACAGTCCGTCAAGGGTCTTTTGCCGGAAAAAACGCTCGACCTGCATCATGGCATACCACGCGGAGCTGGTTTGCACGGCCTGTATGCGCTGTATCGTGACCATGCCGTTATGCAGACCGTTCGTGTAGGAGATCACGGGCGCAAGGCCGAAGATCACCGACAGCACCACAACGCTCTCGGCGATCGCCACGAACAGGAGCGACAGCGTATCCGGTGCAAAAGCGATCAGCATACCGCCGCTCACCAGCAGGATGATAATCAGAAGATACGATAGTTTTCTCATGCTCATTTCCCTTTGAATGGTCGTGAAACGGCTGCGTGCAGCCCTCCCGCGCAACGTTTATACCGGCAGTCGCAGAAAAAACAGTTCACATCATAGGGGGCTCCGCCCCGTCGGAATACGCCCGATACCACTGCGCGAACCGGCGCAGTCCTTCCTGTATGGGTATCTCCGGACGGAAGCCGTAATCCCGTTCCAGCGCCTGGCTGTCCGCGTAGGTCACGGGTACGTCGCCCGGCTGCATACCCACAAGCTCACGGTGGCCCTCGAAATCGTAATCCGCCGGCAGCACGCCCGCGCGGACGAGTTCCTCCTGCAGAACGGATACAAAATCCAGCAGGTTTTCCGGCCTGCCGCCGCCGATATTATAGACGGCATACGGCGGCACAGGCAGTCCGTCCGGGCCGTCGGCCTTGATCGGCGCGCCGCCCATGACACGCAGGACGCCCTCCACGATGTCGTCGATGTAGGTGAAGTCACGCAGCATATCGCCGTAGTTGAAGATGCGTATGCTCTCGCCGGCGGCGAGCTTCTGCGCCGCGGAATAGTAGAACATATCCGGCCGTCCCGCCGGCCCATACACAGTGAAAAACCGAAGGCCGGTGGAAGGGATGTTATAGAGCTTCGCGTAGCTGTGCGCCATAAGCTCGTCGGATTTTTTCGTCGCGGCGTACAGGGATACGGGATGATCGACCATATCCTCCACACTGAACGGGACCTTCTTGTTGCCGCCGTAGACCGACGAGGACGACGCGTATACGAGGTGCTCCACGGGATGACGGCGGCATGCCTCAAGGATATTGTAAAAGCCGAGGATGTTCGATTCGATGTATAACTCGGGGTGCTCGATACTGTAGCGCACACCGGCCTGCGCGGCGAGATTCACCACCACCGACGGCCTCTCTCGCTCGAATATCCGATCCACGAGAACCTTATCCGCGATCGAGCCGCGGATGAACACATGCTCCGCAGGTGAGCCTTCCGCCGCTCTTTCGATCTGGGCAAGGCGGTATTCCTTGAGCCGAGGGTCATAGTAGTCGCTCATATTGTCGAGCGTCACGATCTTGCCGCCGGAAAGCTCCCGCAGCAGCCGCAGCACGAGAAAGGCCCCGATAAATCCGGGCGATCCGGTCACGAGGATAGTCTTTCCGTTGAGCTCTACCCGTCGCTTTTTCATGCCGTCAGTCCCTCCGGAACAGGTCGCGGGTGTAGACCTTTTTTGCCGCGTCGTCAAGGGCGGAGTCGTAGCGGTTCGCGACGATGCAGCCGCTCATTTTCTTAAAGGCATCGAGATCGTTTACGACCCGGCTGCCAAAGAAGGTCGAGCCATCCTCCAGCGTGGGCTCGTAAATGATGATGGTCGCACCCTTGGCCTTGATGCGCTTCATCACGCCCTGGATGGACGACTGCCGGAAATTATCGGAATTCGATTTCATGGTCAGGCGGTACACACCCACGACGACCTCTCGCTGATGCTGCTCCTTGCCCGCGGAGAACTCCTCGCTGTTTTCGTATGTGCCGGCAATCTCCAGCACGCGGTCGGCGATATAGTCCTTGCGCGTGCGGTTCGATTCCACGATGGCGTGGATGAGGTTCTGCGGAACGTCCTGATAGTTCGCAAGAAGCTGCTTTGTATCCTTCGGCAGGCAGTAGCCGCCATAGCCGAAGCTGGGGTTGTTGTAATAGTCGCCCACACGGGGATCGAGGCAGACACCCTGGATGATATCGGCAGTATCGATGCCCTTGATCTCAGCATATGTGTCAAGCTCGTTGAAATAGCTGACGCGCAGGGCGAGATATGTATTTACGAACAGCTTCGTGGCCTCCGCCTCGGTCGAGCCCATCACAAGCACGGGAACGCCGGGCTTGACAGCCGCCTCCCTCAAAAGCGCGGCGAAAACACGAGCATCGGCCTCGGTGCTCTCGTCGCAGCCAACGACGATACGGCTTGGGTACAGGTTATCATACAGCGCTTTCGACTCGCGCAGAAATTCCGGACTGAACAGGATATTATCCATACCGAGCGCCGCGCGAATATGCTCCGTGTAGCCGACAGGGACGGTAGATTTGATGATCACGGCGGGCTTTTTCTCCCGGCTCTCCGTGCACTCGCGGATGAGCTTCAAAACCGATTCGACGATAGAGCAGTCGAAGTAATTTGTCTTGGAATCATAGTTAGTGGGAACGGCGATCACGATAAAATCCGCCTCGGCATAGGCGGCGGCTCCCTCCGTTGTGGCTCGCAGGTTCAGGCTGCGCTGGCCTGCCTCGGCCTCGGTAAAATAGCGTTCGATATACTCATCCCGCAGCGGCGAGCGGAAGTGATTGAGCATTTCAACCTTTTCCGGTACTGTATCGACCGTGGTCACATCATGACGCTGCGACAAAAGCACGGACAAGGACAGCCCCACATAGCCCGCGCCTGCCACGGCGATCTTATAGCGGCGGTCCGACGCCATCCGCGTATCGTCCCGCTCCGCAAACATCTCCGTCGGGTCGAAGCCCAGCGCAGCGCCCAGAGACTCAAGCTGGTCGATGGTGGGCTTGCGCTCTCCCCTTTCGAGCTCTGCCAGGATACGCTGTTCGATACCGGTCGCCTCGGACAGCGCCGACCTTGTCAGGTTAAGCGAGCTGCACCGTGCGCAGATCGTTTCCGATAAAAGCGAAATGGATAAAGTCCGCACGATAACGTCCTCCCGAAAAAGGCTACCATAAATGATTCTAATGTCAGCCAAAAAGTATACATATAAGAATATATCATATCCTTCCTACAGCCGTCAACCGCTAACACTTTGGTCCATCATAATAAATTGTTCGTTTGTCAATTGAGCCAGACTGACGGATGAGGTGATACTGTTCCTCAAATAAAACAAGGATAGCACACTTCCTGGATGTGACCTGCTTTTCAACGAGCCAGTTGACCTATTTTTCAATTACCCGAAATATCCCAGGCTAAAGTCGAAAAATAGGCCTTCGGAACCCGCTTGTATCAGGGAATTGCGGGTTCAAAACTCGGCTTCTCGGAATCTCTGTTCCCCACAAGAGATACGGCGCCCATTCTTCGACGTGAGCGCAAAAACAAGAACCGCACAGAGCCAGCAATGAAGCTGGTACTGTGCGATTCTTGCAGCCAACTCGGACCGACAGATGCCCAAAAGCATCGTTTTCGGTGAAAACCTTCCTTATGGACAACTGGCTAAACTAGCGGCTTTTTTGGTGCGGGGAATGGGACTTGAACCCGAACAAAAACAGCCAAAATTCATATATTATGCGGTTTCGTGTGCATTTTCGTGTGCATTTTCTGGCGTTTGAAAAAATGCGGTGAGTTTTTCGGCGTCCTTTAGACGGTCTGCTTCTGACAGATGAGTGTAGATCCGACGCATAGTTTGATAGTCACTCCAGCCGCCAAGTTGCATAGCGGCAAGCTCGGAAACACCGAGGGAATAGCACAGGCTGGCAAAGCTGTGACGGAGGCCATGCACCCCGATATCCGGAAGGTCAGCGGATTCGCAGACGCGGTGAAGTTGTTTGCGGAGGGTTCCGACGTTGCCGGGAACAACTGAACCGGTCTTCTCCTCAACTGAGTTCAACACTTCGGAGAGGCGAGGCAGAAAGATTGGTACGTCTCTGGTGGAGGATAAGGTCTTGTTCTGCTGGCGGACAACGGGCGCTGCGTTCTCACCGAGAACCTTTGATTGCCGAACGTGAAGCACGTTGTTCTTCAGATCCACATCCTGCCAATCTAGGCCGTAAATCTCTGAGCGCCGGAGCGATGAGAGCGCGAGGAGCCCACCTATCTCACACGGCTGATCCCTTACCGCATCAATAAACGTGCGAATCTGGTTTGCATCCAGGAATTCCTTTTCGTGCGGGGTTGGGGCAGGGAGCCGGACCGACACGCCCATACCGTTTTCTGCAAGGACGGAACGGATGAGGCCCCAAGCGTTTTTGATGGTCTTTGGAGATACTGACTTGGATGCCTCCGTGTTTATCATGGCCTGCCAGTCAATTTCGTCGATAGGCGTGTCCATTTTATCAAGAAATCGAGATGCTTTGATTGCCTGATAGCCGCGCACAGTAGAGGGTGAAAGCGTGTTTCTTCTTCGGTCAATATAACTGTCGATGCATACGCCAAGGGTCGGCGTTTCGGCTGGCGCTTCTATCGGCTCTTCATAACGTCCGGCAAGATATTCAGCCTTGATCAACCGAGCCTCTGTCTCGCATTCCTTTTTGGTGGATCGTGTAATGCTTTTCCGCTCGCCGCCGAGCTGGAGCTGCACACGCCACATACCAGAGGGGAGTTTCTTCGGCGTTGGCACTTTCATGTTGTACTTTCCTCCGATCTGTGATACTATCAGAGGGCAGACACGACTCTCTCAAAGCGGTCTGACCTCTACTATGCCCTCGGTGCTTCCAACGCCGGGGGCGGTTTTATTTTTCTGTTTCTGAAGCGTTATGCGATGCTAGATACTCGGCTTCAAACGCCTCATATTCTTGCCGAAGCTTCGGGTCTGATAGGGCTCTTGTGATGCATGAGTACAGCACCCGGCAGCTTTCATCCCAAACGTAGTCGGGGATTAACTTGGGATCAATGCGAACGGTATCCATAGTCGGGATTATCCTTTCTTGGCATTTCGTTTATAAATCCGTCCCTCGTGCCGGTGATACTTGGGGCGGTACTTTATGTTTATGGGTTACCAACAAGCCAATCGCTTTCTGGTTTCGCGATAAGTCTGGCATTGTTGTAAGCCATGTCGAGAGTAAGGCAGGTGTGACCAGTATAAACACCACCCTCCTTTCCGACCGCAAGAGACAAATCAACAATAGATGGATCGCCCAAACTGATGGGAATCAGAAATTGAATCTTCTTGTTGAAGTATTGTGGAACTGCAGCCTTGTAATTCTCCTTTATGCGAATCTTTGCATACTCTAATGCTCCGCCTTTAAATAGCATAGGGAGATTCGGCGCATTTCGATATTGTTCAGGTATCCTATTTTTGTTCTTTTCATCCTCGAGAATATGATCCATGTTGATTCGGAGATCCAGGCGTGTATCATAGACGATGTCATCAAAGTTATCAAAATATGTTGCTCGGGAGGGCAAAGCACCTACTGATCGCAACTCATAAGAATTACCATGCCGGTGCGGCACCGGCACAAATAGAGATGAAAACGGAAGCCGCTAAATTCGCCGTTTTCCTGTATACTGTGTTTGAGAGAGGCACACTACAAAGCACGGTAGGAGGAGTTGCACGCAACTCTCCAGTCGCAAAGGCAGTATAAGAATCAGTGTAAGCGTCATCTTTCAAGCACAAATAAGTGGGTCGATTGAGTCCGCACAGTAAGAATTGTTAAAT
>CAYNZM010000009.1:0-32545 GCA_964401725.1 uncultured Oscillospiraceae bacterium | reverse complement strand
CACCCTCTTTCGAGTGCGAGGTATTCCTTTGTGTCAGCCTATCTTAATGACATTGGTCCCTCCGCCCCGTCCCGGAACACAAAAAACTTGCCAAAACCGGGCGGTTATGACTTGCGGAGCAGGGAAAATGCGCTTATAATAAGGATTTAGTAGATACGTGCGAAAGCATCAACTGATACAAGGAGGCAACCCCATGGACATCACCATCACCCGCACCACCGCGCCGAAGCAGAAGCCCTCCATGGACGGCATCCCCTTCGGGACCTATTTCTCCGACCACATGTTCCTCATGAACTACACCGAGGGCCAGGGCTGGCACGACGCCCGCATCGTCCCCTACGGTCCGCTCTCCCTGGAGCCCACCGCCATGGTCTTCCACTACGCCCAGGAGATCTTCGAGGGTCTGAAGGCCTACCGCACCGCCGAGGGCAAGGTCCAGCTCTTCCGTCCCAACGAGAACATCCGCCGCATGATCCGCTCCGCGGAGAAGCTGTGCATTCCCCCTGTCCCCGAGGATGTGTATCTGGACGCTCTCAAGAAGCTGATCGAAGTGGACCAGGACTGGGTCCCCTCGGAGCCGGATACCAGCCTCTACATCCGTCCCTTCGTGTTCGCCACCGACGCTCATCTCGGCGTCCATGTGGCCCACACCTACCTCTTCTGCATCGTCACCTGCCCCGTGGGCTGCTATTACCCCGAGGGCCTGAACCCCGTGAAGATCGCCATCGAGAGCCGGGAGGTCCGCGCCGTCCGGGGCGGCACCGGCTTCACCAAATGCGGCGGCAACTACGCCGCCTCCCTCCACGCCAGCGACGCGGCGGAGAGACGGGGCTTCAGCCAGGTCCTGTGGCTCGACGGCGTGGAGCAGAAGTACATCGAGGAAGTGGGCTCCATGAACGTCATGTTCAAGATCGGCGGCAAGATCATTACCCCCTCCGTGGAGAAGCTGACTGTCCTGCCCGGCGTCACCCGCAAATCCGCCCTGCAGATCCTGAAGTCCTGGGGCTATGAGGTGGAGGAGCGGGACCTGTCCGTGGACGAGCTCATTGCCGCCGCGGAGAACGGCACCCTGGAGGAGGCCTGGGGCACCGGCACCGCCGCCGTCATCTCCCCCATCGGAGAGATCAGCTACAAGAGCAAGAAATACACCGTCAACAACTTCGAGATCGGCGAGGTCACCCAGAAGCTCTACGACACCATCACCGGCATCCAGTGGGGCAAGCTGGACGACCCCTTCGGCTGGGTCGTTCCCGTCTGCTGAAACACCGCATAACAAACCAGGCTCTCCCGCCGGAGAGCCTGGTTTGTGCCATTTGGCATTATATGCCATTTGGCGTTATAAATACGCGACGCGGTTATATAGGCAGGAAACCAGCACCTCCCGGACCGGTCCCTCCCCCCAGGCGTTCGCGAGAAAGCATCCCGGAAGCTTCGCGTTCGGGTGGTCTGCCGGGAGGGTGAGGGCGTAGAGGGCGTTTCGGCGGGCCTCCGCCATGTCCCGGCCATAGCCGATGCCCGCGATCTGCGGAAGTCTTTTCCCCCGGTCGCATCCGGCGCAGCGCAGGAGCACCCGGTCCTCAAACACCACCCGCTCATAGGGCTCGGCGCACAGCGCCTGCCCCCGCAGCCCCTTTTCCTGGACCTCCGCGAGAAGTTCTTCCCACATTGGGTCCCCCGTGGCGTCCGCGCGGCACTCCACCGCCATCACCAGGGCCGGCGGAAGCATGGTCCCGGCACGATTTTCGAGCCGTTCGACAAAACTAGTGTCCATTCGTCCTTCCTCGCTCTTTACAAATCCTCCGCCCTGCGGTATGCTGTAAGCACAGCTTATCCAAAGGGTCCGGAGGGCCCGGCTCATATCTTTATCCCACAACCCTAAACTTTGGCGGACCGTGAACAGTCACAGTCCGCCGCTTTTTTTGTTGAGGGTCACTCCCCGGCCTGGGAGAGATAATCCACGCTGGCCCAGCCGAAGGTGCCGTTGTAGTCCACCAGGGCCCAGCCGCTGTGGAAGGCGTAGGTGGGAAGCTCCGTGTGATAGGGCATGGAAGCCAGCCAGTCGGTGTCCGCGCTGGTACCCCGGCGCAGGTTCAGCGTGCCGCCGTTCGTGGCGACGAGCATGGTCCGGGGTTCCGTGACGTACTCGCTCTCGGCAGGGTAGGTGTCGAGGGTGGCCGCGGCGATGGCAGCGCGGGTGGCCTCGTCCGGGTAGACCGTCACGCCGGGGGTGGGCGAGGGAACCGCCGTGGCGGCGACCTCCGTGATGGGGGTGGGAACGACTTCCGCCTCCCGAGCGGCTTTGTTCCGGCCGCCGATGACGAGGATGACGATAAGGACCGCCAGCACCACGCAAACGGCGATGCAAATGATCTGCACCCGCTTCCACTTGGCCTTGTCCCACTTGTCGATGTCCAAGGGACCGTCCTTCCGGAAAAGATGGACAAAAAACGCCTTGAGCTTGTCCCAGACCACGCGGAAAAAGTTCCCCAGCGCCGCCAGCACTACGAGCAGTACGCCCCTGAATCCCGCGGGCTTCGCCGGGGCGGGCTTCCGACGGCTCGTCCGGGGTATCTCCCGCACGGGCTCCGGTTTGGGCTCTGGCTCCCGGGATGTCTCCGGCTCGTAGATACGCACCGGCTCCGGAGCGGATTCCGGTTCCCGCTTCTCGGCATAGGCCGTCTGGGCCAGGAGCTCGTCCATCTTTTCCTTCGCGGGACCGTAACCGGCCTCCGCCGCCTTCACAAGGCACTTGGCCGCCAGACGATTCCACCGTTCCTCGTCCGGCTCCGCCGCGGCCTGATCCAGCGCCCACATGGACAGGCGGTAATTCGCCTCTGGGTCACCGGCCTTGGCCTGCTCGATCATTTCCTTCTGCTGCCGTTCGGTATATTCTGTCATGGACAAGCACCTCCTGCCGCCGACCCGAAGGCATGTTTCGAGTCAGTTCTGCGGTGTACACAATTTCACAGTTGGATTATACCATCCCTCGACGGAAAACGCCAGTCTTTTTTGTAATTCTTTGTAAACATTTTGTTTCCACCTTAAAAAACCGTCCTTTGGCGTGCATTGACTATTTCAAGGCAATATCGTATAATAAACAGACCAAACAAGCTCTCCCACGGGAGGGCGTGTTTTTTTCGGAACGTTCGCCGGTTGACATTTTCCCTAAACTGGCATACAATGACGGCGTATATCATTAAAAGGAGGAAACACCAAATGAAAAAGACTCTTGCACTTCTTCTCGCGCTTGTAATGGTCCTGGCGCTGGCCGCCTGCGGCGGTTCCAAGACCGAGACCACCGAGGCCGCTCCCGCCGCTGCCGCTGAGGCCGCTCCCGCTGCCGAGGCCGCTCCCGCCGCTCCTGCGGACGGCGCTGCGCTGGGCGAGCCCTCCGAGGAGCCCACCGGCGAGCCCGTTGCCGAGCTCTTCCCCGCTGACGGCTACTCCAAGGACCTCGAGGGCTACAAGGCCTACGCCATCGCCGCTCTGCAGTCCGACGAGCACGCTCCCGCGGAGATCGTGGAGAGCACGGTCGAGGCCATCCAGGCCATCACCGACGGCCATGACGCGACCTTCGACATGATGGTCAACCAGGGCCGCATCCTCAGCTACGACGAGTTCATCGGCTGATCTTCCCCGCACATATGAAAACCGCCGACTCCCGAGGGAGCCGGCGGTTTTTTCGTTGTATCAGTAGTTCGCGCTGAGCCAGGAATCATAGTCCATCGCACCGATGACGGGAACGATGTCCTGGAAGACCTGGTCGTAGGGGGTCACGGCGTCGTAGATGTCGCCGGGGATGCCGGGCTGGTTTGCCATGAAGGAGTCGGCCAGGGCGTGCTCCGCGACATGGTCGCGGTACTCGTCAAAGTGGGGGTAAGCGGAGTTGTCCGCCGCCTCGGCGGAGCCGGAGGCCTCGCCGGAAGCGCCCGCCGCCGGGGTCACGACGATGTCGCCGGACCAGGTGCCGCCCTTGGAGACGTCCACCTCCGCGCCGTTCACGGTGACGGAGCCGTTCACGACGCCGCCCGCCGCCACGGTGAGCTCATCGAGATTGGACGCGCCGGTGACGTTCCAGACAGATCCGGCGTCGATGCTGAGCTTGGAGACGGTGCCCTCGCCGCCAAAGTACTTCGCGGTGTCGAGAATCCAGTAGCAGTAATCGTCCGCCATGGCCTCGGCAGACCACATGGCGTCCCAGGCGGCCTTGTCGATGGTGACGTACGCGCCGGACCAGGTAGAGCCAACGAGCTCGACAGCGGTGTTGCGCTGGTAGTCGAAGTGGTCCACGTCCCCCGCGATGTCGCTGTCGGTGATGGTGAGGGTGACGTATTTCTCGGTCATGTCGTCCGTGGCCAAGGCGTAACGGCTCATGGAGTCGGAGTTCAGAGCGGTCATGAGCAGAACGCCGGAGGAACTCTCCGCGGCGACGTTCTCAAGATCGATGTCCGCGCCGGTGGACTTCACGAGGATGTTCGCTCCCTTCACAAGGTCGATGTACTCCGCCACGGCGGGACCGTAGTCCTTGGACCAGTCGATGAGGGAGGCCTTCGCATCCCACGCCGCATCGGTGATGATGTCGGTGTCCTTCAGGTCGAGGACCGCGACGAAATCACCCCGGGCGCCGCCGCCGCCCATATCCGGGGAGTGGAGCTGGAAGTCGTTCCGTCCGGCCACCACCGCGGAACGACCGTCGCCATAGCTCTCCCGGACCACATAGTCCGCGGGGAGGTAGGCCAGGACCGCTTCGTCGGCGTCCGCGCCGCTGCGCATGTGAATCTCGCCGTTGTTGGAGATGATCGCGCCAACCTCCGCGCTGTAGAGCCCGGAAGCGTAGAACCAGTCGACGCAGGAGGTGTCGGCGTAGGTGCCGTATCCGCCGAAGTCGGCAACAGCGTCGGAGTCATAGCTGTAGAAGGTGAAGCCGGACTGGGCGGAGTCGGTGGACATGGCGGCCCAGCCCTCGGTCTCCACAAGAGAACCGTAGTAATAGGTCTTAGACGTACCGACGGACATATTCGCCCGGGCATAGCCGGAGATGAGCAGGCCCAGGTTCGAGGGGGGATCGGCAATGGCCTCGGAATAGCCCGCCTCGTCCCCGGTGAAGCCGGTCTGGGAGATGGTGGAGTTGATGACCACCATGGTGCCGGTGCGCTCGCAGTCCACGGTGTAGTTGCCGTTGCGTCCGCCCTTGCCGGCGTTCACGAGGGTGGAGTTCTCAATGGTGAGAAGACCGTTCGTGACCGCGGCGATGGAGCCGCCGGCGTCGTTCGCGTCCACCGTGGCGGAGGGAGCCTTGGTGATGGTGGAGTTTTTGATGGTGAACTCACCGCCCGTGACCTTGAAGCCGGTGGTGCCGTAATCCGTGATGTCCATGACCACGCCGTCGGCATAGGTGTCGGTGATCTCGCCGCTGGCGAGGCTGACGCCGCCGGACTTGGTCTCCGTCAGGCCGTTTTCGTCGATGGCATAGGCGACGATGCCCGCCTCGGCGCTGGCGTTCATGGACATGACGGTCTCATCGGAGGCTTCTCCGGAGGCAAAAGCCCCGAGAGTCAGCACCATGCACAGGGCAAGGACAAGGGCCAGGATCCTGCTGAGGTTTTTCATGCTGTCTTTCTCCTTTCAGACGTGCCAGATGTCTCTGGCATATTCCTGAATCGCGCGGTCCGCGGCAAAGAAGCCGGATTCCGCGATATTCACAAGAGAGACCCGCGCCGACGCACGGGGATCGGCCAGGAGCCGATAGAGCTCGTCGTGGGCCCGGCGGTAGTCCGCGAAGTCCGCGAGAAGCATGTACGGGTCGCCGCCGAAGAGCAGTCCGCCGGTGACGTCGCTGTAGCTCTTGCCGTCGGACAGGCCGTAGTTGAAGCGGTCCAGCACCGCCCGGGTGATGGGGTCGGATTCGTAGTAGGACCGGGGGTCATAGTGGGAGCGGAGCTCCTCCACCTGCTCGGTCCGCAGGCCGAAGAGGAACATGTTTTCGTCCCCCAGACGCTCGTGCATCTCCACATTCGCGCCGTCCAGGGTGCCGATGGTGATGGCACCGTTCATCATAAGCTTCATATTGCCGGTGCCGGAAGCTTCCTTGCCGGCGGTGGAAATCTGCTCCGAGACCTGGGCCGCGGGCATCAGCGTCTCCGCCATGGAGACGCGATAGTTCTCCGCGAAGAAGACCTGGAGCTTGCCCCTGCAGGCCGGGTCGTTGTTCACGTCGTAGGACAGGGAGTTCAGAAGCTCGATGATGCGCTTCGCGGTATAGTAGCCGCCGGCGGCCTTCGCCGCGAAGACGAAGGTCCGGGGCAGGAAGTCCGCGTTGGGGTCGTTGTGCAGGCGCTTCTGGAGGCTCGCGATGAGCATGGCGTTCAGAAGCTGACGCTTGTACTCGTGCAGGCGCTTTACCTGCACGTCCATGATGGCACTCGGATCCAGCGCCGCGCCCTGGGCCCGATGGAGCCAGGCGGCGAACTTCTGCTTGTTGTGGGATTTGATCTCCCCCAGGCGGTCCAGGACGGCGGTGTCGTTTTCAAAGGCGCGGAGCTTTTGCAGCTCCTGGGGATACCGGACCCAGCCGTCCCCGATGAGGTCCCGGACGAGGCCCGAGAGCTCCGGGTTCACCTGATCCAGCCAGCGGCGGTGGTCGATGCCGTTCGTGACGTAGGTGTACCGCTCCGGGCGGAGGGCATACACATCCCGAAAGATGTCCCGGATGAGGATGTCCCCGTGGAGACCGGAAACGCCGTTGATCTTGTAGCAGATGGCCTGGCAGAGATTGGCCATATGCACCTGCCCGCCGGAGAGGATGAGACAGCGCTCCACGCGGCCGTAGTCGTCCGCAAATTTCTCCCGGAGGTACCCGCCCCAGCGGATGTTCAGCTCCCGGATGATCTGCCAGATGCGGGGCAGAAGGGACTGCACGAGCCCCTGAGGCCATTTTTCCAGCGCTTCGGACATGACGGTGTGATTCGTGTATGCCACGGCGCCGGAAACGGCTTCCTTCGCCTCGTCCCAGCCCAGGCCGTCCTCATCCATGAAGATGCGCATGAGCTCCGGGATGATGAGGGTGGGGTGGGTGTCGTTGATCTGGATGACGTGGTGCTGCGGGAAGGAGCGCACATCGCCCCAGGCGGCGCGATGCTTTTTCACGATGTCCTGGGCGGTGGCGGAGACGAAGAAATACTGCTGCTTCAGGCGAAGCTCTTTTCCCTGGGGATGGTCGTCCGCGGGATAGAGGACCTTCGTGATGACCTCGGCGTTGGTGCGCTCGGCCATGGCCTTTTCGTACTGACCGCCGGAGAAGAGGTACATATCGAGGCTCTCCGGGCTGCGGGCTTCCCAGAGGCGCAGGGTATTGACCCGGCCCTCGTAGCCCCCGATGAGCATGTCCCGGGGCATGGCGAGGACGCTGGTATACCCGGTCTGCCGGGTGCGGCAGGTGCCGGTGTGGTCCCATTCCTCCTCCACATGGCCGCCGAAACGGACCTCGCACATATCCTCCATCCGGGGGATGAGCCAGCTATGGGCGCCGATGCGCCAGTCGTCCGCCACCTCCCGCTGGACGCCGTGGTCGATGACCTGGCGGAAAAGACCGTGCTCGTAGCAGAGGGTATAGCCCACGGCGGGGATGTCCAGGGTGGCCATGCTGTCCATATAGCAGGCGGCGAGACGGCCGAGACCGCCGTTTCCGAGGCCGGCGTCGGGTTCCGTTTCGAAGATGTCCGCCGCGCTGCGGCCCATGTCCTCGAGAGCGCCGATCAGCGCCTCGCCCACGCCGAGATTGTAGGCGTTTTTCATGAGGCTTCGGCCCAGCAGGAATTCCATGGAGAGGTAGTGGACCTGCCGCTCCGGGGTAGTCTCCTGGACGGAGAGCTGACGGCTCATCATCTCCCGCAGGACCATGGCCACCGCCATGAATACCTGCTCGTCCGTCGCCGCCGGGGACGAGACGCCGAAATAGGCGCAGAGCTTATCCTCGATGGCGGCGTGCAGTTCGTTTTTCGTGATTTCAGACATTCGTTGCTGTTGACTCCTTTATAGGATTACACCGTCTCCCCCTTGGGGACGATGATGGGTAGGCGTTCGCTTCCCACGAGGAAGCAGCTCGGACGGATGACGGCGTCCTTGTCCGCGATGACGTACCGCAGATCGGCGTTATCCTTCACCACGGCGTCCTGCAGGATGACGCAGTTTTTCAGTCGGACGCCCCTGCCGATCTTCACGCCGCGGAACAGGACGCAGTTTTCGAGTTCGCCCTCGATATAGCAGCCGTCGGCCACGAGGCAGTTCTTCACCCGGGCCTGGTCGCCGTAATAGGTGCTGACCTCCGCCCGCTCCTTGGTGCGGATGGGTCGTTCCTCCGGGAAGAAATCCAGCATGGTTTCGGGCTCCAGCATCGCCATGCTGGCCTCGAAATATATCCGCACGGACTGCACCCGGCGGAAATAGCCCTCATGGACATAGATGCCGACCCGTCCGCCCTCCGCGAGGTAGTGGGCGAGGGCGTGGCGGTGGAAGTGGAGGCGGTTGCCGTCGGAGCAGTAGTCCATGAAGGAGAGCAGAAGCTCCTTTTTCATGAGGTAGATCTCCGTAGAGGCAAGACCGGCCCGCACACCGTTGTCGGAGAAGATCAGCTCCTCCGCCCAGTCCCCTTCCGCCAGGAAGCGGTGGTGCTCGATGTCGGATTTTCGGTCCACGCAGACGGCGGTGATGGCAGCGCCGAGACGTGCATGCTGCTCCATGGCGGCCTCCAGGTCCACGTTTCCGACCACGTCGCCGGGGGCCAGGACGATGTTTTCATGGGGAATGTTCTCGACGTAGGACCGGACGCTGCGCAGGGCCTCCATGCAGCCGGAAAAGCTGCCGGAATGGGCCTCCCGCAGGCCGAAGGGTGGCAGCAGACGCAGGCCGCCGCCCCGGCGGGCCAGACCCCAGTCCTTGCCGCTGGAGAGATGGTCCAGGAGGCTCTGGTAGTCCCGCTCCATGATGACGCCCACATCCCGCACGCCGGCGTTCACCATGGCGGACAGGGGGAAGTCGATCAGGCGGTAGCGTCCGCCGAAGGGGATCGAGGCGCTGCTGCGGTGAGCGACCAGCTCCCGCAGGGCAGGATCGGAATTGAGGGTGTAAATGATGCCGTGAAAGTCGTTTTTCATTTCGCCGCCTCCACATCGTCGTAAAGCATGGCGTTCGGCGCGATGACCGCGCCCTCGCCTACGGTGACGTCCGGTCCCACGGTGGCGACGCCCCAGCCCTCCGAGCCGTCCGGCTCGCCGCCGACGACCGCGCCGCTCTGCACATGGGCGTTCTCCCCCAGGATGGCGAACTTGACCTCCGCGCCGGACTCGACGACCGCGCCGGGCATAAGGACGCTGTAGGCGACCTTCGCCCCTGCCCCCACCGTGACCTGGTTCGACAGGACGCTGTTAAAGACGCTGCCGTCCACGATGCAGCCCTCCGTGACAATGGAGTGCTTGATGTCCGCGTCCTTCCCGATGACCTGGGGCGGACGGATGGGGCTGCGGCTGAGGATGGGCCATTCGGGATCGTAGAGTCCGATGAGCTCCGGGGTCAGCATGTCCATGTTGGCGTCCCAGAGACTCGTGATGGTGCCCACGTCCCGCCAGTAGCCCTGAAAGCGGTAGGGCCAGAGCTTCTCCCCGGCTCCCAGGAGCCGCGGGATGATGTTCTTGCCGAAGTCGAACTGGCTGTTGGGGTCGCTGTCGTCGTCGATGAGGGCCTGCCGCAGGGTCTTCCAGGTAAAGATGTAGATGCCCATGGAGGCAAGGTCGCTCTTCGGGTGGGCGGGTTTTTCCTCGAATTCGCTGATGTACCCGTCCTCACCGACGTTCATGATGCCGAAGCGGGTGGCCTCCTGCAGGCTGACCTGGATGACGGCGATGGTGGCGGCGGCGTTTTTCTCCTTATGCTCCCGCAGCATGTCGGAGTAGTCCATCTTGTAGATATGGTCACCGGAGAGGATGAGGACGTACTCCGGGTCCCACATGTCGATGAAATCGAGGTTCTGATAGATAGCGTTCGCGGTGCCGGAAAACCAGTTGCCCTTCTCTCCGGCGGACATATACGGCGGGAGGATGAACACGCCGCCGTCGTCCCCGTCCAGGTCCCAGGGCTGACCGCTGCCGACGTAGGCGTTGAGCTTCATGGGACGGTACTGGGTCAGCACGCCGACCACGTCGATGCCGGAGTTCACGCAGTTCGACAGAGGAAAGTCGATGATGCGGTATTTCCCGCCGAAGGGCATGTTGGGCTTGGCCACGTTGGAGGTGAGGGCATAGAGCCGGGAACCCTGTCCACCCGCCAGCAGCATGGCGATGCATTCCTTTTTCATCGGGGAAGCGCCTCCTGTCTTGTATGATTCAGTTGTACTTGCTCATGGCATGCTCCGGGCCCCGGAGGATATAGTCCTCCGCCGCGGACGCCGCCCGGACGCAGGCGTCGGAGAAAAGCTCCCAGTCCTCGTTCCGCGGCACGCCCAGGACCCAATCGATCTGCTCCCGTCCCCGGTCGGGGGGCGCGCCGACGCCGATCTTCACCCGGGGGAAGGCGTCCGTGCCCAGGTGGGCGATGATGCTCTTGAGGCCGTTGTGACCGCCGGCGGAGCCTTTGGTCCGCACCCGCAGCTTTCCCACGGGAAGGGCGATGTCGTCCGACACCACAAGGATATGGTCCGCGGGGACCTTGTAGAAGCGGGCGGCCTCCCCCACGGCAACGCCGGAGTCGTTCATATAGGTCTGGGGCTTCAGAACCAGCGCCGTCTCGCCGTTTTTCAGCTCCCATTTTCCCGTGAGGGCATGGAAGCGCAGGTGAGCGATATTGAGGTTTTTGTCCTTTGCGAGAGCCTCCGCCGCGAGAAAGCCCGCGTTGTGCCGGGTGGAGGCGTATTTCGGGCCGGGGTTTCCGAGAAACGCCACCAGCCACCCGATGCCGGAGCTGCGGGAAAAGATCATTTGAAGAGCTCCGCGAGGGATTCGTCGTTATAGATGCACTGGATGGCGCTGGCAAACAGCGGCGCCACGGTGAGGTAGCGGATGCGGTCCACGGGGGGCTTGTCCTTCGGATAGGGGATGGTATCCAGCAGGAGAAGCTCCTCCAGAGCGGAGTTTTCGATGCGCTCCAGGGCCGGGCCGGACAGCACGCCGTGAGTGGCGCAGGCAAACACGCGGTTCGCGCCGCCGATGTCCTTCAGGGCCTTCGCCGCGCCGCAGAGGGACCCGGCGGTGTCTACCATGTCGTCCAGGATGATGACGTCCTTGCCCTCGACGTTTCCGATGAGGTTCATGACCTCGGACTGGTTCGCACGCTCCCGGCGCTTGTCCACGATGGCGAGGCCGGTGCCGAGCTTCATGGCGAAGCTCCGGGCCCGGGCGACGCTGCCCACGTCCGGGGAGGCGACGACGACGTTTTCGTTGTTCACGCCGAACTGCTCGAGGTAGTGCTCGGCAAAGAGTGCGCCACCCTGCATGTTGTCCACGGGGATGTCGAAGAAGCCCTGAATCTGGGAGGCGTGGAGGTCCATGGTGAGGACGCGGTCCGCGCCGGCCTCCGTGAGGAGGTTCGCGACGAGCTTTGCGGAAATGGGATCACGGCTCTTGGCCTTGCGGTCCTGACGGGCGTAGCCGAAGTACGGCATGACGGCGGTGATGCGGCCGGCGGAGGCGCGGCGCATGGCGTCGATCATGACGAGCAGCTCCATCAGGTTGTCGTTCACGGGACCGCAGGTGGACTGGATCAGGAACACATCCGCGCCGCGGACCGGTTCATACACCGAGACGGAGCACTCTCCGTCCGCAAAGTTCGTGCAGACCGCATTGCCCAGCTCGATGCCGAGGCTCTTGCTGATTCCCTCGGCCAGCGCGCGGTTGGAGTTTCCCGTAAAGAGCTTGATCCCTTTTCCGTGTGAAATCATTTGGTTTTTTCCCCCTACCTATTACATGTAAAAATATGTCTCTTGGGTCACAGACCCGCGGGTACATTATATCAAACGGCCCGGACGATGAAAAGCCCCCGGATAAATTTTTGGCAGTTTTTTTCACCAAAAAACAGCGCCGGGAGCCCCGGCGCTGTTTGGAATATCTCGGAAGCGGCTCAGATGCGGTTCGCGACGCTCCAGGCGTGGCGGTTGAGCTGCTGCACCGAGGCGGGTTTCTTGCAGTCGCCGATCATGTAGAATTCCGGCGCGCTGCCATAGAACGCGAGAGCCTCCGTCTGTCGAGGCACACGCCCGGCGCACATGACCACGGAATCCGCCGGGACGGAATGCTCGACACCGGCCTTGTCCGTGTAGACCACGGCGTCCGGCTCGACGCGGGCGACCTTGACGCCGGTGATGCCGTGGAAGTTCGGCTCCGCCTCCCAGGCCTCCCGGAACATGGAGTAGTAGTGGATGGCGGTAGAGTCCGCAGAGAGACGGTCCCGCATCTCCACGACGGTGGTGTCGTGGCCCTTCTTCGCGAGGTAGAGGGCCGTCTCCACGCCCACCTCGCCGCCGCCGATGACGACGACGCGCTTCCCCAGCTTCTCGGGATGGGCAAAGGCGTCCAACGCATAGACGAGCTTATCCTTGTCCGCGCCGGGGATGGGCAGGGTGAGCATCTCCGCGCCGTTTGCCGCCACCACGGCGTCGAAATCCTCCGCCGCGACCATCTCGGGCGTGGCCTTCACGCCGATGCGGACCTCGATGCCCCGCTTATCGAGCTGGTGAATGAGGAAGTTTTTGTAGTCCCGCAGGGTCCACTTGAAGTCCGCGTGATCGGCGTGGACGATCTGTCCGCCGAGGACGGGCTCCATCTCGAACACCACGGGGGTGTGGCCCCGGTCCTTCAGGAACAGGGCGCACCGCATACCGGCGGGACCGCCGCCGACGATGGCGACGCGCTTTGACCGGACGGGAGGTTCCACCAGTTGATGGACCCGGTGCTCCAGGCCGATGAGGGGGTTCACGGAGCAGACGGACACGAAGGGATCGTGCTCGCCCCGGCCGTGGCACTTATTGCAGCGCAGGCAGGGAACGATGTCGTCCCCCCGCCCCCGGAGGATCAGGTCGCCGTAGTCGGAGTTCGACACAAAGGCCCGGGCAGCACAGATGATGTCCGCCTTGCCCTCGGCCAGAGCCTTCTCGCAGGATTCGGCATAGTGGAAGCCGCCGATGACGCCGATGACGAGGCCGGGGACATGCTGCTTCATGTACTCGCCGTAGCGCAGGAAGGGCGTCTCCTCCAGGTCGAAGCTCGTCGGGTGGGCGTGGTCCACCTCCCAGGTGCGGAGCTGGACGATGTCGATGTATTTCTTGGCCTCGTTGAGAAATGCCGCGCTGTCCTCGAGGGAGTATCCGCCGGGGGCGTCCTCTGCGCTCCACTCGATCTCCAGCAGGAAGTTTTTTCCCACCTTCTGCCGGACCCGCTCCAGGACCATCAGCGGGAAGCGCATGCGGTTTTCCAGACTGCCGCCGAATTTGTCCGTGCGATGGTTCGTCAGCGGGGAGAACATCTTCGCGGGCAGGTTCGCGCGGTAGCACATGTGGATGGACAGCATGTCGAAGCCCAGCATCTGGATAATGCCCGCCTGCTCGGCATAGGAGTCCGCGATCTTCTCGAGGGTCGCCTCGTCGTAGAAGGTCGGGTCCTCGTGGGCGGGGATGAGCTCGATGTCGAACTCCGTGGGAGGCGGAGCACGGAACTCGTCCGCCTGGTCAAAGGCGCTGAAATCCCGCTCCATGGAGCCGGATTTTACCCGCATGAGAGGATACGCGCTGGGCGGTCCCACGAAGATCGCCATGCAGGCCAGGGAGTCGAAGTAGTGGATGTTGTCCGCCAGCTGCAGGAGGTAGTTCTGGCAGTTGGTGTCGTAGAGGTCATAGTCCGGGAAATGGCCGAAGTCCAGGTCCATGGGCATCTGCCTGCCCCGGGTGAAGTTGTTGATGCCCATGCAGGTGACGATGCCGGCGCTGCGGGCCTTGTTCGCGTAGTGGGCGATAACGCTCTCCGCGGGGTAGGGCTCCGGGCCCTGCAGGAAGTGGGGCAGGGAGTTGGATGCCTCCAGGCGGTTTTTCAGGGTGAAACCGCGGATCTGCAGAGGCTCGCAGATATGGGGGTACTTTGGTGCGCTCATAGCTTGTCTCCTCCTAAATATATGCAGATGATCTATGAATTTACGATAAAAGCTCCGCTCGGGCCACGAGGATCGGCTCCGGGAGGGAGGCCTCCTCCCCGCAGACCGCGGCGGCATACCCGCCGGGAAGGACGTAGTCCCGGAAATGCAGCGCCGGCCCGGGATGCAGGACATCCGTCTCCGCGAGAGAGAGCATCCTCTCCCCGCTCACGGTCTTGACCCAGGCCTCCTTGCGGGTCCAGAGCCGAAAAAAATCCCCCGGATGCTCCGCAAGATGCACCCGCTCCGCCGGATGGAAAAACCGCTCCACCGTATCCCGCACGGCCCGGCATTCCTGCACATCCGAGCCCACCGCGCCGTCGCTCACGGCGCAAAGGACATACCGCCCGGAGTGGGACAGACTGAAAAAGACGTCGGACCGCACAGGTTTTCCGGCGGGGAGCATCTCCACATCGGCCTCCGGGTCGAGACCCCGGCGGACCATGGCGCGGCGATAGAGAAGTCCCGCGATGAGGGCTTCCTGCCGGGCCTCGGGACGGCGCAGGCGGTCGAACCTCTCCCGCCGCCAGGCCGGAAGCAGGTCCGCGGCCTTCTCCGGCAGGACATCGGCGTTTTGCCGGTCGAAAAGATAGAGCTCCGTCATTTCAGCTCCAGTCCGGGTCGTACCAATAGTGATAATACCCCGTCGGCGTCAAGCGGAAGAGAGCGAGGTCCGCGTGCCGCTCCGGGCGCGTGGCCTCCAGCTCCACGTCGTAGATGTAGTCCTGTCCGTCCTCCGGGATGACCACGAAGGCGTGAGCGCCGTGGTACTGGTTCACCTCGGCGGAAACGATGTAGGCATGCTCCCCCAGCACCCTGGCCAGAAGGCCGAAAGCCGCCGCGAAGCCATAGCAGGTGCCGCCGCCGTAGCGGAAAAACCGCACCCCCCGGTCATATTCCCAGCCGGTGGCTCCCATCTCCAGCGGCTCCATGTCCTCCGGGCGGACAAGGTATTCGCCGTAGTATTTCACGTACAGGTATACCGCGGCCAGGGCGTCTTTGCCGTCGAGATCGTTGGCGCCGCTCTCTTCCAGCGCCTCCGCCAGATACCTGTCCAGCTCCGGATCGCCGGTGGTGTAGCGTCCGTCGAGGCCGAAGGTCCACACGCCGTAATCCATGTCCCGCATGAGGGTCCCGTCCTCCCAGACGGCGTACAGCCAGCCGCAGGCCCGGTGGACTCCCGGCGACGCCGCCGGGGCAGGCCCCTCCGTCACCGCGTCTCCGATGCAGGCCCAATATTCGGTTTCCGGGGTCACATCCGACGGAAGACAGCCGTTCACCAGGAGCCCCGCCTCATCCGGCGTCCGTCCGGCCAGGGTCACGAGGACATAGGCAAGCCTCCCCCGGATGACGGGCTCAGCTTCCCCGGCCGTCAGAAGTTCCGCCGCCAGCGCCTCCGCCCGCTTCGCCGCAGGACCGGCCAGGCGATTCGAGAGCCGGCGCATCGCCGCCGTGAGCTCCCCGCAGGTCAGGGCATCCTCCGGGCGGAATGCGCCGTTCGCATCCGCCGACAGAACACCCGCCGCGCAGAGCGACGCCGCCTCGGCAAAGCCCGTCTCACCGCGCGGCAGATCGGTGAAGGTCTCCGTCCCCTCCGGGAGATGGAGCAGCATAGCCGCGAGACACCCGCAAAACTCTCCCCGTGTCACGGCCTCCGCCGGGGCAAAGCTGCCGTCCTCCCGGCCATCCATCAGTACAGGGTGATGGCCCTGTCCCACGACGAGAAGCCGCGCCGCGGAATCCGACATGCCGTCAGGCTCCGGCGTCGCAGCCGTCAATAGGACCGGCGTCGGAAGGGCGTCTTCCGCCGAGGCCGCCACGCATCCGGCGCAGAGCAGCGCCGTCAGCGCCGCGAAAATTGTAAGGCAAATGTTTCTCATGGTCCTTCCTTCCCGGCCCATGATACCACAAAAAGGGGACCGAACACAAGCGGTCCGGTCCCTCCGAGGCTGTGAAATTTTGGGTGTCAGTCCTGCAGACCCTCCAACAGCTCGCCCACAAGACCGCTGTCGTCCTGCACGATGAAGGTCCCGGTGGCGGGATCGTAGTCGAGATCCGCGCCGAGAGCGCCGAGAAGATCCCCAGGGAGATGGCGCCGGCCTCGCCGCCCACCACTTCAATGACCACGCCGTGATACTCCACGCCGGGCTCAAAGGCGTCGATCCGCGTACCGGTGGATTTGTCGTACGCCCCGAGGGACAGGACCAGGCACAGCGTGAGAAACACCGCGAGGAATTTTGTGGTCTTCATGTGATTCTCCCTTCTCCATTTTGTTTATTGTTTAACAGTTTCATTACAAAACATTTATCCGAAATTACAAGAGTGAATTCATTGACAACCCGCCGCGGGGTGGATTACAATGTGGGCATGGATATGAAAAGATGTATGTGCGTCCTTCTCGCGGCGGTATCCGCGCTGGCGTTTGCCGGCTGCGCCGCCCGGACAGAGGATGAAGCCGCCGCCGTCCCGGAAGTGACCGCCGCGGCATTGCCCGTTGCGGAGGACATCCCCCTCCTGGACCTGAATCTCGGCGGCGACGTGCCGGAAAAAGCCATATGGACCGCGGCGGACCGTCTCACCATCACCGCCCCCGGGACCTATCGGCTGACAGGAGCCCTGGCAGGCCGCGTCACCGTGGACGCGGACGGCCCGGTGACTCTCGTGCTGGAGGGCGTGTCCCTCACGGGCGAGAGCTGCCTTGACGTGCGCTCCGGCGAGCCGGTAACTCTGTACGGCGCGGCGGGAACGGAGAACATCTTCACCGACGCTCTCCCGGAGCCTGCCAGCGGCGAGGCTTCCAGCCCGGAGCCCTCGGAGGACGCAGCGGTCGAGGATGCGGAGAACGACGAACCCGAAGCGGACGAAGAAACCGACGCCTCCGGCGCGGTCATCACCTCCAAGGCTCCCCTGTTTCTGGCGGGAGGCTCCGTCACCGTGAAGGCGAACGTCAATAACGGCATCCGGGCGAAGGACGGCTTCACCATGCTTTCCGGAATTCTCACCGTGAACGCCGCTCACCACGGCGTAAAGGCCCGGGGCGATCTTGCCATCCTGGGCGGCACGGCATCCATCACCGCCGGGGGCGACGCCCTTCGGGCCGAGGCCGGGCGGGTGATCCCGGGAACCGTGGAGATTTCCGGCGGGAGCGTGACCCTCACCGCCGGGGCCGACGGCATCCGGGCGGACAAGATCGCCGTGACGGACGGCGCGCTGACCCTCGATTCGCAGGGCGACGGCATCCAGGCGGCGACCGATCTTTCGGTCTCCGGCGGCGAGCTTTCCATCACCACGGGCGGAGGCGGCGGCAGCGCCATCGACCACGCCGGGGAGAGCTTCGGTCCCTGGGGCCAGAATGCCGACGACGACACCGTCAGCACCAAGGGCCTCAAATCCGACGGCAGCATCACCATTTCCGGCGGCGTCGTGGTCCTGAACACCGCGGACGACAGCATCCACTGCGAGACCCTCTTTACCATGGACGGCGGCACCGTGACCATCTGCTCGAACGACGACGCCATCCACTCCGGGGACATGCTCGTGATAAACGACGGCGTTCTGCGCATCGACGACTGCTTCGAGGGCCTCGAGGCCTTCGCGGTGGAGGTCCGGGGCGGGGACGTGACGATCCGCGCCGTGAACGACGGCATCAACGCCAACGGCTCCGAAATGATGTTCTTCCGGGCTTCCTCGGTGGCGGAAGAAACGGAGATCACCTCCCTGTCCGGCTCCGCGACGACCTATGTCCTCATGGCAGGCGGTCGGGTGGATCTCGTCGTCACCGGAAACAGCCGAAACCAGGGCGACGGCGTGGACTCCAACGGCGCGGTCTACATCACCGGCGGGGAGATGATCGTCTCCACCTTCGGCACCTACATGGAAAACGGCCTGGACACCGGCTGGGGCGGACCCGTCGTCACCGGCGGCAGGGTCATCGCGGGCGGTTCCTCCACCATGGCGGAGGGCTTCGGCTCCGCATCCACCCAGTGCGCCGCGGTGGTATCCACAAGCTACATGCCCGACGGCACGGAGGTCATTCTCTCCGACGCGGAGGGGAATGTCCTCTGGAGCGTGGTCCTCGCGGACGCCTTCTCCTGCATCCAGATCTCCCACCCGGACATGCAGATGGGGCAGGTATACACCCTCACCTACGGCGGGGAGAGCACCACCCTGGATTTCACCAGCTCCAACCTCTTCGAGAACACCCGGGGCTTCGGCTTCTTCCCGTTCTGACAACCAACTATCCCCGCCGCTTTCCCTCGTGAAAAACGATTGAAAGCGGCGGTCGTTTATGCTATATTTGTTAAAGAATTGATTTTATGAAGAGGAGGAAAACCCATGAAAAAGCTGTTGGCATGGCTTCTGGTCCTGTGCCTGTGCGTGGGTCTCGGCGGGAGCGCTCTTGCCTCCGGCGAGGCATCCGGCGACGCCTCCGCCGCGGCGGAGGACACCGGACCCAAGGCTGCCGTCGTCTACGGCGACGACGGCGAGGACGCCGAAAATGAGCAGACCGAAAACTTTACCCTGTCCTACTATCCCGGCGGCGGGAAGACCGCGGAGGGTCTGCAGGGCTTCGCTTTCACGTCGCAGAGCTCCGGCGCGGCGCTGCTCTACGCCGAGCCCACGGAAAACACCCTGGACTTCACCCTCGGCGGAGACGCGGCGAATGTCGATCCCCACGACACCGACGTCTCCGAGGCGGCCATCAAGTTCCTGCAGGGCGTGGGCGTAGACGCCTTCGACTCCGTGATCCTGCTGGGAGACGACGAGGCGGCCAGCTCCTGTCCGCCCGTGATCTCCGCCAAGGGCTGGACAAACCTGCGCATCGACGGCGTGCTGCTTCTGGCAGCCGGCGCGGGACGCAGCGCGTTTTACTCCGACGTCTCCGGCGGCACCACCGTGGCCGGTCCCGGCTCCGTGGGCGGTCAGCAGGGACAGGAGGAGCCCATCGTCGTGGTGTCGAACTCCCTTTTGGAGACCACCGGCGGCGGAGACACCGACGGGGAGATCTCCGTGGGCAGCTCCGGCGGTCGGGCCCGGGGCATCCAGCCCCAGGGCAAGAGCATCACCTATCTCTACAACTCCGCCGTCGTGTCCCGCACCTGGGGCGCCTGGAGCACCGACTCCGCACGGCAGAACCTCGATCTCGTCGCCTGGCGCAGCCTGGGCCTCAGCCAGGGCGGCTACGGCGCCTATGCCGACACGAGCTGCCACCTGTTCCTGTACGGCAGCACGGTGATGGGAAGCTCCGACGGCGTCGTTGCCTCGAATAACGGCGAGGTTTACGTCACCTCCAGCGACGACACGGCGGACACCACGGCCCTCCGGGGCCTCATGGGAAAAAGCGACGCCCGGGGCCTCTGCTGGACGGACTACCCCGCCGCGGCGGAGGATGTCATGGACAGCGTTCTCATGGGCGGACAGACCGCCATCCAGTTCCACATGCCCGACATGGGCCACTCCGGCGCGAAGAACCAGACTCGGGCGACGCTCTACATGAACGGCGGCGCGCTGGTGACGGACGAGAGCCTCCTGCAGAACGGCTTCGACGGTCTCGCGGCGTACAACCGGCGCTACGCCGGGGCCTGCATCGTCACGAAATCCGCCCAGGTCCAGGCCCGGCTCATCGGCACGGAGATGGACAGCTGGAACGGCGTTCTCATCCACACGATGATTAACTCCGACTCCAATGTGAACGACATCGCGGACGGTGACGAGACCATCGGCAGCGAAATTGCCTTCATCGATATGGACGTCACCGGCGACATTATCCACGACGACTACCAGCGCGAGCTGTACCTCACCCTGGACAACACCACCCTCACCGGCGCGATCTACTGCAACACCGCCGAGGACTGGAACGCCCTGTGCCAGGCGGAATTCGACGGAAACTACATTTTGAACCCCGACGGGTACGACACTTGGTGGGGCGTGACACTGACCCTCTCCGGCAATTCCGTATGGAATGTCACGGACACCTCTGTCGTCACGGACCTCATTCTGAACGACGGCGCGACGGTAAACGGTACCATCACCGAAAACGCCGACGGCACGCTGACCATCGCGCCTCTCGCGGGTGCGTCCGCCGAAGCGGGCGGTGCCAGCAGCCTGCCCGACGGCTCCATGCCCCCCGATCCCCCGGCGGACCTGGCTCCCGGCCAGGAGCCTCCCGGAGGCTTCGGCGGCATCTGATCCAGCATAACAAAAAGCGGTGCGTCCCGGCGACGCACCGCTATTCTTATGCGGTTTTTCGCGGTCCCAAATTCAGCAGCGCCACCGCGGCCAGGACCAGCAGCACCCCGGCGATGCCCAGGGGCGTGGGCACCTCCCCGAAGGCCGCGAAGCCCATGAGGGACGCCATGACCGGCTCCACCGAGGCCATGACCGCGCCTTTTCCGGCCTCCTCCCCCCGGAGACCGAGGCTGTAGAGAAGGGACGGAAGAAAGCCCGACACCACGATGAGTCCAACGCAAAACAGGGCGTTTTTCCCGCTCTCGAGCATCGGCGCGACGGGGGAAAAGCCCCACACGAGAAGCCCCACGCCGGTGCAGACGATCCAGCCCCAGACGTTCAGCGTCAGGGTGTCCACCCCGCGATTCGAGAGGGCCTTGATGCACACGCTGTAGCCGGCATACCCGATGCCGGCGAGAAGGCCGTACACGATGCCCGCGGCGCTGGACGCGGCGCTGCCCTCCAGCACCCCGGAGACGAGGGCGCAGCCCACCACCGCGCACAGGAGAGCCAGGAGCTTCCGCCGGGAGAATTTCTCTCCAAAAATGAAGAGGCTCATCACCATCACGAACACCGGCGCGGAGTACATGAGGGTGCAGGCCATGGACAGACTGCCCAGGGCGATGGACTGGTAGTAGCAATACGTAAAAAAGAACGTGACAAGGCCGAACAGGCCCAGCAGCCACGCATCCTTCCACGCAAATTTGATGAGGTTTTTGTCCCGCACGAGCGCCCAGCCGGAAAACAGCAGGGCGCAGCCGCCGGAGCGGACGATCAGAATGCCCGCGGAGGTCATGCCCGCCGCGGCGAGGTTCCGGGTGAACAAACCGATCATGCCCCAGAATATCCCCGCAGCCAGGATCAAAATGTCGTATTTTTTCATGCTTCGAAGTGGTGCGCATCCTGCAGCACCATATCCTTCACTTTCATGAGCCGGACCTTGGTGGCGGATTCGTTTTCCGCCAGCTTCATGGTGATGTAACGGATATTTTCCTGGAGCTCCGGGATCATGACGTACTCGAGCGCGTTCACCCGCCGACGGGTCTTTTCGATGTCCTCCGCGAGGAGCTGCATGGTCTTTTCGACCTCGGCAAGCTCCAGCATGTCCTCAAAGACCTCGTAGAGCTTCGCGAGGGCGTCGTCGAGCTCGCCGCTGGTCTGGGCAAAACCGTAGGGCAGGGACGCCTCCCCCGCGCCGGAGTGGGTGCGGAAGTCGTACACCGGCACGTTCACGCTCATGATGTTTTTGTAAGAAACCCCGAGCTCCACGGTCCGGTTGCGGTACAGGAGGCTCTGCTCCAGGGCCTCCGGGCTCATGACGGCGCTGGCCATGGTCATGGCGGCGAAGGCCTCTGTGAGGCCCTGCTCGACCTTCTCGCGCAGGACCTTGTTGCGGCGGACGATCTCCATGAACTGGCGCATTTCTTCGTCCCGCTTGTCCTTGAGGAGCTTGTGGCCCCGGGAGGCGGTGCGAAGCCGTCCCTTCATCTGGTTCAGGACCATCCGCGTCGGCGTTACGGTTTTTTTCGGCATGGGATCACCTCACCGTCATTCCGCCGATTTCGGCATATACTTTTCAATTTCCGAGAGTTTGAGGCGCTTCAGCTCCGCCCGGGGCAGGATGGACAGAAGCTCCCAGCCCAGGTCCAGGGTCTCCTCGATGGTGCGGTTCGTCTGGTTGCCCTGGGAGACGTATTTTTTCTCGAAAGCATCCGCAAATTCCGCGAATTTCTTGTCGGTTTCGGAGAGCGCGGCTTCGCCCAGAATGGTCATGAGCTCCTTGGCCTCCTTGCCCGCGGCGTAGGCGGAAAAGAGCTGGTTCATGGTGCCGGCGTGGTCCTCCCGGGTCTTGCCGACGCCGATGCCCTTGTCTTTCAGGCGGGAGAGGCTCGGAAGCACGTCCACCGGCGGCACGATTCCCTTGCGGTACAACTCCCGGGAGAGGATGATCTGTCCCTCAGTGATGTAGCCCGTGAGGTCCGGGATGGGGTGGGTCTTGTCGTCCTCCGGCATAGTGAGGATGGGGATCATGGTGATAGAGCCCTTCTCCCCCACGCGGCGTCCGGCCCGCTCGTACATGGTCGCGAGGTCCGTGTACATATAGCCGGGATAGCCGCGGCGGCCCGGGACCTCCTTCTTCGCCGCCGAAACCTCACGGAGGGCCTCGGCGTAGTTCGTGATGTCCGTCAGGATGACCAGGACGTGCATGTCCTTCTCGAAGGCCAGATACTCCGCGGCGGTGAGGGCCATGCGGGGCGTGGCGATGCGCTCCACGGCGGGGTCGTTGGCAAGATTCGAGAAGACCACGGTGCGGTCGATGGCGCCGGTGCGGCGGAAGTCGTTGATGAAATACTCCGACTCCTCGAAGGTGATGCCGATGGCGGCGAACACCACGGCAAAGCTCTCGTCCGTGCCGAGGACCTTCGCCTGCCGGGCGATCTGCGCGGCGAGGGCGGCGTGGGGCAGACCGGAGCCGGAGAAAATGGGCAGCTTCTGGCCGCGGACGAGGGTATTCAGGCCGTCGATGGTGGAGACGCCCGTCTGGATGAATTCCGCGGGGTAGGCGCGGGCAGCGGGGTTCATGGGCAGGCCGTTGATGTCCCTATACGCCTCCGGCAGGATGGCAGGACCGCCGTCGATGGGCTCGCCCATGCCGTTGAAAACCCGGCCCAGCATATCTTCGCTGACGCCCAGCTCCAGTGGATGCCCCAGGAAGCGGACCTTGGTCCCGGCGAGGTTTATGCCCTGCGCGCTCTCGAAAAGCTGCACCACGGCGGTGTCGCCGTCCACCTCCAGGACCTTGCAGCGTCGGCGTTCCCCGGAGGGAAGTTCGATCTCCGCCAGCTCGTCGTAGGTGACGCCCTCGACATGGCGTACCATCATCAGAGGGCTTGCGATCTCGCTGATGGTTTGGTATTCGCGGATCATTCCTCGCCGCCTCCTTTCACCAGGGCTTCGATCTCGGCCAGCATATCGGCCTCGATCTTCGCAAATTCCGCCTCATATTCTCCGGGCAGGATCATCTTCGCCCGGCCGATGCGCTCCCGGGCGGGGATCTCGAACAGCTTTCCGAGCTCCGCGCCCTGGGCCATGGCCTTTCGGCAGGCGGCGTCGTACCGCAAAATCAGGCCGAGGAGCCGGAACTGCTTGTCGTAGCTCGAGTAGGCGTCCTCCTCCATGAAGGCGTTCTGCTGGAGGAAGTCCTCCCGGAGCATCTTCGCCGTCTCCAGGGTCATCTGGTCGTTTTCGCTGAGGCTGTCCTTGCCCACGAGCTTCACGATCTCGTTGAGGCTCTCCTCCTCCTGGAGGATCGCCATGGTCTTTTCCCGCTGGCGCATGAAGCCGGGGAACTGCATGTCGTACCAGTCCCGGAGGGTGTCGTCGTAGAGGCTGTAGCTCGTCAGCCAGTTGATGGCCGGGAAATGCCGGGCGTAGGCAAGGCTGCTGTCCAGGCCCCAGAAGACCTTGACGATGCGCATGGTCGCCTGGGAGACGGGCTCGGAGGTATCGCCGCCCGGAGGAGACACCGCGCCGATGGCGGTGACGGAGCCCTGCCGGTCATCGGAGCCGAGGCATTCGACGACGCCGGCACGCTCATAATACTGGGCCAGGCGGCTGGCAAGGTAGGCGGGATAACCCTCCTCGCCGGGCATCTCCTCCAGGCGTCCGCTCATCTCCCGCAGAGCCTCGGCCCAGCGGGAGGTGGAGTCCGCCAGCACCGCCACGTCGTAGCCCATGTCCCGGAAATACTCCGCGATGGTGATGCCGGTGTAGATGCTGGCCTCCCGCGCCGCCACGGGCATATCGGAGGTGTTCGCGATGAGGACCGTGCGCTGCATGAGAGACTCGCCGGAGCGGGGATCGATGAGCTCCGGGAATTCATTCAGAACGTCCGTCATCTCGTTTCCGCGTTCGCCGCAGCCGATGTAGACGACGATGTCCACGTCGGACCATTTGGCGAGCTGGTGCTGCACCACAGTCTTACCGGAGCCGAAGGGACCGGGGACCGCGGCGGTGCCGCCCTTGGCGATGGGAAAGAGCGTGTCGATGACCCGCTGTCCGCTGTTCATGGGGCGGCTGGGGACATATTTGTGCTGGTAGGGTCGGGCCACCCGCACGGGCCAGCGCTGGATCATGCTGATGTCGTGGGAAACGCCCTTGTCGTCCTCCACCACGGCGATAGTCTTTTCCACCGTGAAATCGCCGCTCTGGATGCTCTTGACGACGCCGGAAACACCCACCGGGACCATGATCTTGTGGAGAATGGCGGTGGTCTCCTGGACGGTGCCGAGGATGTCTCCGGGCTTCACGACGGACCCGAGCTTTGCCACGGCGGTGAAGCCCCAGAGCTTCTTCCGGTCGAGGGGCGCCACGTCCACGCCTCGGGCGATGGTGGCGCCGGTGAGGGCGCGGATTGCCGTCAGAGGACGCTGGATGCCGTCGTAGATGCTCGTAAGGATGCCGGGACCAAGCTCCACGCTCAGAGGCTGGCCGGTGGTCTCCACCGCCGCGCCGGGACCCAGGCCGGAGGTCTCCTCATAGACCTGGATGGAAGCGCTGTCCCCCTTCATATTCAGGATCTCACCGATGAGGCGCTGCCTGCCGACGCGCACCACGTCCGAGACGTTCGCGTCCGCGAGGCCCGTCGCCACCACCAGCGGCCCGGAAACTTTTGTGATCGTTCCGCTCATATCGTTACCTTCCTAATCAGAGTATGTTCGCGCCGACAGCCCGCTCCACCGCCGAGGTCAGAGCGGTTCGGCCCAGGCCGAGGCTGCCCTCCCGTCCGGGGATGAGGATAATGGCCGGACTGGGGCGGTCCTTATATTTTTCGATCTCCGCCGTGAGAGAGGCCGCAAGGCTCTCTTCGATGTAGAGGATGGCGTATTCGTCCTCCCCTTCGGCGCGGGTCAGCTCCCGCAGGGTCCGGCGGGCTTCCTCCGGTTCCCGGACAGGGAAGGTATCGAGGCCCAGCGCCTTGAAGCCCATCACCGTGTCCGGCGCGCCGATGACGCCGATCTTATACATAGCTATCACGCAGCCTTTCCCGCAGAGTTTCCTGGCTCACGCCCGCCCGCTTGCCCTGGAGCGCCATGCGCGCCGCGACGATCTCCCCCTCGATGGAGGCAAGATACGCCGCCACGGGCTCCGGGCCGAAGGCGGTGAGCTTCGCGCTGTCCAAAAACCGGGTCCGGGCGTTGTCGCAGGCCCGCTCGAAGTCGGAGAGGGCACCCCCCGCCGCGGCCTGCTCGCCGAGGGCTGCCGCCTCCGCAAGACGCCGGTCCCGGAAGGCGGAGGAAACGCCCTCGCCATAGGCCGCCCTCGCTACGGCGGCGGGAGATACGTCCCCGCCGGGGATCAGCGCCGCCCGCAGGACTCCCTCGTCCATGCCGCCGCGCCGGCAGCGCACCGCGCTGCGCAGGTTCGCCACATCCACGGAAAAGCGCAGATACCGGACGCAGAAATCGCTCGAAAGCCCCGCCGCGAGGGAAAACGCCTCGGCGTACCAGGCTTTGTCAAGACCCATGTCCGCGAGCTGGGGGTTTCCGGTCCGGGCCAGGGTGCTCCGGGCCTCCCGCATCGCCGCGGCCAGAGCGTTCGGCACCCGCTTCCAGTCGTCCTGCCGGAAGGCCTCCGCCAGGACCTCGTGGGATACCCGCCCGCTGGAGGACAGAAGCTCTGTCCGATCCGCGCCGGAGGCCTCGGCTTTCACAAGGACCTTGGCGTTGTGGTAGTCGTACCGCAGGCGGAAGATCGCGGCGATGTCCTTTTCGGGCAGGAGCTTTTCCACGTCGGAAAAGACCGCCTCCCGCCGGGTGGAAAAGGCTTCCTCGATCGCCGCGTCGGTGGCGTCCGGCAGGTCTGGATACCCGCATTCGACGAGGACCTTGGCCGCCTCCGCCGCCGTCGGAGCCGCCGCCATGCGATGGAGCCGCTCCCGGTCCAGGAGGTTTTTCTCCTTCGCCCGCAGGTACGCGGAGAGGAAGAGATAATCGGTGGTTTGGATGTTTGACAAGTTAAATCACCCCTTGTGAGGCGCGGCTCACGCGAAGAGCTCTGCCGCCACGGCGGACGCCTGCTCCTCCCGGGCCTGGGTCATCAGCGCCTCCACCGTGCAGTTGACGGTGATGCTGCCGTTTTTCAGGATCAGGCCCCGGTCGAAGTCCCCGGCCTCCGCGGAGAGCGTGAGTTTCGCGGGTTTTCCCTGGGCGGCCAGGATCGCGTTTGCGGCCCGGACAGCCTCCGGGCCGATGGCTTCCCGGTCCCCCGCAGAGAGGATCATCTCCTCCGCGCCGGTGGTGGAGGCCAGGGCAGCCTGCCCCGCGAGAAAGTCGATATATCCCGTTCCCGCAAGAGCCCGGAGCTTTGCCTCCGCCGCGTCGAAAACCTCCGCGACCAGGGCCTGCTTGCTGGCAAGGATGCTTTTGCGGGCCTCCATGTCGGCGGCCTTCGCCAGACGCTCCGCGCGGGCCTCGGCGGTTTTCACACCCTCCTGCACCCGCCGCCAGTAGGCCTCCCGGGCCTTGGCCTCGCCCTCGGTTCGGATGGCCTCGCACTGGAGCGCAGCCTCCTCCGCCGTGCGGGCGGCGTCCGCCACCGCCTCCGCCTCGATGCGGGCGGTGATCTTTTCGATGCCGTTCATAGCGTCGTCCTTACACCGCCTGCATGACCATCAGGATGGAGGCCAGCAGGGACAGGATCGCGTAGAACTCGACGATGCCGCACATGATGATGCCCTTGGAGAACTGGCTCGCGTTGCGGGCCATGAGGTTCACCGACGCCGCGGCCACCTTCCCCTGGGCGACGGCGGAGATATACCCGCCGATGGCCATGGGCATGCACGCGCCGAACACGGCTAGGCCCTGAGCGACGGTAAGGGGCTGCAGGCCGCTGCCGCCGATGAGGCCGATCCGGAGCATGGCCATGAACCAGACAACGAGGCCGTACAGGCCCTGGGTGCCGGGAAGCACCTGCAGGACGAGGCACTTGCCGAAGGAATCCGGCTGCTCGGAGAGAAGTCCCGCCGCCGCCTCGCCGACGACGCCGGTGCCCTTGCCGGAGCCGGCGCAGGAAAATCCGACCGCCAGCGCCGCGCCGAGGAAGGCGAGGCCGAGGCCGCCATAGGTATTGATAAGGTCAAGCATGTTCTTTATCCTCCTTGATGATGTCTACGTTTCTGGGGTCTATGTTCAGCGGCGCGTAGGGCTTGCCGCCGTCTTTATAAAACCGGTTGAAAAATTCCAGCACCTGCAGCCGCAGGTCGTGGACGAAGCAGCCGAGAAGGTTCAGCGCGAAGTTCAGGGCGTTTCCGATCATGGCGATGATGAAAAACAGGACCACGTTCCCGGTCATGGCGCCGAGAGTATTGAACACCATGGCGATTACGCTGCCCGCCAGCATGAGAGCCATGAGACGGGAATAGGAGAGAATGTCCGAAAAATACCCGGTTACGCCGTTGTAGATCGCGCCGAAGAGGCCGGTGAGGCCCCCCACGAGGCTCTTTTTCTCCCAGAACTGCCCCACGACGAGCAGTACGCCGCCGACAACGAGAAGCCCCGGACCCAGGCCCAGGATCAGAAGTCCCAGCCCGATCAGGATGCACCACCACGCGCCTTCGTCGAACAGGGCGGAAAGCCCGTTCCCGGTCCGGCATTTGTGGACGACGGAAATGATCATGCCGGTGAATATCTGCACGACGCCCAGGGCGAGACTGCCAACGAGGATCATGGTGGTATGGCTCAGGGGCGTGAACAGGCTCGGCAGGGCCGTGAAGGTCGTGGCAGGGTTTATCATCTGGGCGACCTGGGGGATGAGGTCCCCGAAAAAGCCGCCGGTCATGGCGCCGAAAAGGAACGTGCTCACGCCGCACATACCGAGCAGGCGCAGAAGATACCCGGTCCCGCCCTTGGGCCGCATCTTCTTCACGGCGATCACTGACGCCAGCATCATAAGGATGCCGTAGCCCATGTCCGCCATCATAAAGCCGTAAAACAGCACGAAAAACGGCCACATATAGGGGTTCGGGTCGACGCCGCCGTAGGCCGGGAGGGAGTACATCTCCGTCACGAGGTTCATGGGCTCGACGAATTTTTTGTTGTGCAGAGCCACGGGAACGTCGGGGTAATCCTCCGCCACCGGGTCCTCCGTCTCCCACGCGCAGTCGAAGCCCGCCAGAAGCGCCTCCAGCGCCGGGAGCTTCGGCTCCGGGCACCAGCCCTCCAGAAGGACGACGCTGTCCGTCCCGGCAAGGCGCTCGACAGCCTCCGCCCGAGATATCTCCGCCGCCATGCGGTCCGCGGACAGGCGCAGAGCCGCGGCGTTCGCCCCTTCGGCGCAAAGCTCGTTTTCGAGGGCCTCCCGCTTGGAGACAAGATCGGAGGCCTCCGCATGGAGTCGGGCGATGTTTTCCTTCGCCGTGCCCGTCATGCCTGGGAAAGCCGCCTGGGTGCAGCCGATGCCCCGCAGCGCGTCCAGCACGGCAGGCAATTCCTCCCGGAGGGCCAGGACCGCATAGCACCGCTGGGTCGCATCCCGGGAGACGAGCTCCAGCGTCATTGCCTCCGTCGCTGCGGATGCCGCTTCGGAAACGGCCTCCGGCGCGATCTGGGCCAGAGCGCTCACCAGCCCCACGGCGACCCGGTTCGTGCCGGCGCCGTTCAGAGGGATGTCCAGCGACGTCCAGGGGGTCAGAGCCTCGATCTCCGAGGCGATGCGAAGCTCGTCGCTCCGCAGACGACGGATGGCGGCGTCCCGCTCACAGATCGCCTCCGCGAGATCGAGATCATGGGCCAGGGCCTCGTCGTCCAGAAATTCGCTCTCCGCCACCGCCGGCCGGGAGCTCAGGAGCTTCTTTTTTTCCGGCGCGTACTGGCCAAGGAGCTTTACCGCCGTTTCCAGGCGGTTCTGCCCGGTCTTGAGCCGCGGCAGGTCCGCCCGCTCGGAACGCAGCAGCGCCGCGTTTTCCGGGTCGGACAGGGTCCGGTCCGCGTTCGTCACCTGCACGCAGCCGAGACGCATCAGCTCCCGCATGAGCTCGTCCCGCTGGTCCCGCAGGGCCAGAAGGCGCAGCCGTTTCATTCGGACAATGGACATCAGCCGCTCACGATCCTTTCCACGACCCGGTCCGCCGCAGCCTCCCGCTGACGATCCGCCCGGGCGCGCATGGCAGCCTCCCGATTGCGGGTGGTGGCAGCCAGGGCCGAGGCGTCCTCCTTGGCCTTTTCGTCCGCCTTATGAATGAGCTCCCGCACCTCGGCGTCGGCTTTTTTCTCCGCCGCGGCAATGGCTTCCGCCGCGGATTTCTCCGCCGCACGGAGGGCTTTTTTCGCGTCCGTGGCGGCGGCGGAGCGGATCTGACGCGCCTTCTCTTCCGCCAGGGCGATGGTATCCAGAGCTTCCAGTGCCATAGGTCCGGCACCTCCCATCAGTGAAAAAACTAATACTTTGCTTAATTTTATCTCATTATACATAATACTCGACCACGTCGAATTTGGCAAGTAGCATTTTCCCCAAAAAAGGAAATTGCCTTCCCGCATTTTAAGAGGTTTCTGCCGGAGTGACCGTCCGGAAATCGGCTTGGCAGGCGTGACTTGTCCTTTCGAGTTTTTTCATGTATAATGACAAAAAAGACCCTTTCCCAGGGAGGACACAGGATATGCCGGAACGATATTCCCGCCGACGCATGGGAGACCGGAGCGACGGACGCCGCCTCCGCACCCTCAGTCCCATTTTCGCGCTGACGCCCTACGTCGTGCGCTTTCCCGCCGACGCTGTGAACAGCTTCACGGACGAGGCGGACCTCGCCCCCATCGAACGCTGGCTGGACACCCAGCGAGCCGTGGGGGTGGACCTTACGCTTACCCACGTATTCATCGCGGCGTACATCCGCACCCTGGCGCAGTTCCCGGCCCTGAACCGCTTTGTCGCCGGTCGTGGGCTGTACGCCCGGGATCGGATCGAGATCGTCCTCTCCTCGGGCCGGAGCGGCTCCGCGGACGCCGGTTCCATGGCGATTAAGGTCCGCTTCCTGCCCACGGACACCGTCTTTGACGTGGCCAGAAAGATCACCTCCCAGGTGGAGAGCATCAAGGCCGACGAGGAGGCAAGCCGTCTCGAGCGCGCCGCCGCCGCCCTTGTGAAGACCCCGCGGTTCGTGCTGCGGATGGGGGTGGGCGTTCTGCGCTGGCTCGACTACCACGGCTGGCTCGGCGGGGTATGGCTCGAGCGCAGCCCGTTCCACGGCTCCGCGGTCATCTCGGACGAGGGCTCGGACCGTCTGCCCTCCATGTCCCGGAGCCTCAACAGCGTGGGCAGCCTGCCTCTGAGTCTCTCCGTGGGAAGACGCCGCACGGGATATGAGCTCACAAAATCCGGCACACTGCTGCCCACCCGCACCATCGACTACACCGTCTCCGTGGACACCCGCATCGCGGACAGCGCTTACATCGGCGCAGCCTTCCGGGCCTTCCGCCACTGCCTCGCCCATCCCGAGGCGCTGGAAAATACCCCCGCCCGGGTGAACGAGGATACTCTGTGATCTCCCCCATAGCAATATAGTATGCGCCGCCGCGGAGCTTTGGCCCTGCGGCGGCGTTTTGCCGTGTGTATTCTATTGTATGCCGTGGGACAGCAGCGTCTCCCCCGCGGCGACGACAGCCTCCGCCGCCGTCCGAGGCACAAGCATATACCGATCCCCGCCCAGGATGCACAGACAATGAGAGCTGTCATAGCTTCGCAGCTCCACCACCGCCGGAACGGATTCCGTGTCCTTCCAGTGCAGCGTGACGAGAAGCATTCGCTGCCGCCCCTCCCCCGTGCCGGACGCCGTCTCCGCGGGAAGCTCCGCCAGGGAGGAAAGCCACGCCTCCGTCCGCTTTGTGTCCAGCACCCAGCCGTTTTCGGACCATATGACCTCCGTCGGCATCACGGGCTCGTCCTCCCCGTCCCCGGAGAACGAACCTTCCTCCGACAACCGCAGAAGCTCAAAGCTCTCCCCGTCCAGCTCCACAATGGCAGAGGCCACGGCCTCCATATCCAGGGTGAGGACCGTCGCGGGAGTGAGGCGGTCCCAGTCCGGGTACAGCAGGGCATCCGGCACCGCCGCGGAAGCGGCGTACACGAGGTCCGACTCCCCCAAGGCGACGTACACCTCCCCGCCGTCGTAATCCCCGAAGCGAAGAGTGAAGGAGTCCGCCTCCCCCTCCGTCGTGGTATACCGCAGGGTGGCGGTGAGCTGGGGCTCGTCCAAGCCGTACATCGCCGCGTCCTCCCGCCGCCAGGCCACGCAGGGACCAAGCTCCGTTTCCAGAGGCGTGCGGACGAACAGCTCCGCACGGTCCCCGTCCAGAAGGACCGGCGTACCCCCGTCCGTGCGGTACCAGCCCGGCTCCGATCCCAGGTCCCGGCGATAGGACAGGGCATAGCTTCCCGCGTCAGACCGGACAGACAGCCCCGTTACCGCGGCGATGTCCTCCGGGAGATGCTCCCGGGCCATCAGGTCGGAAAGGCCCGTCCGAAAGGCCGCGAGAGAGCCGTTTTCGAGGTAGACCGTGTCCGACCCCTCCCGCCGGACGTAATACTCCCCGGTGATGGCCATGTTCCCGACCTCATAAGTGGCGACGGTGTCCGCCGTGGCCGCCATGACCGTCAGCGCCGGGGGAGAGAGGCCATAGGACGCCAGGTCCTTTGCATCCGTCACGGCGAGGGACGCCGCGGTCATGCTCACCGCTCGGGCCAGAGCCTCCGCCGACGCGGCATCGATGGGACAGGCGGGATCGTCCGCGTTTTCCCAGCGTCCCTCGGCGTTCCGGCGGAGATTCGCCGTCTCCCCGTTCCGGGACCAGGACAGGGCCAGGATGTCCTCCCGACGTCCCACCGCAAGGGAGATCGTCTCCTCCGTCTCCGCGAGGACATCTAGCGGCTCCGTCTCCGGATGGCGCAAGGTCGTCTCCGCCACGAGCCACGCCCCCGCAAACACCGCCGCCAGGATCAGGAACACGGTAAATTTTGCGCGCTGCTTCATCCGGCATCCCCCCCTTTCCCACCGACTATACCACGCCGGAGACAACAAATCCGTCGAACGCGGGAAGTTTTCCGGGGCAATCGCTTACGAAAAGTTGCGGTTAACATAATATTGTGGTAAACTGCCTCC
>CAYNZM010000008.1:0-33055 GCA_964401725.1 uncultured Oscillospiraceae bacterium | reverse complement strand
GCATGTTGGACCACTGGTCGTTCCCGCCGAACTGCATGTTGCAGCCGTAGTGCCGGAAGAGGTAGTAGAAGTCGTAGGACTGCATGATCATGTAGTTGAACTCCAGGAAGCTGAGGCCCCGCTCCATGCGCTGCTTGTAGCAGTCCGCCCGGAGCATGTTGTTCACGGAAAAGCACGCACCCACCTCCCGCAGGAGCTCGACGTAATTGAGGTTCAGCAGCCAGTCCGCGTTGTTGATCATCATGGCCTTCCCGTCGGAGAAGTCGATGAAGCGCTCCATCTGCCGCTTGAAGCACTCGGCGTTGTGGTCGATGTCCTCCTTGGTGAGCATCCTGCGCATATCCGTCCGACCGGAGGGATCGCCGATCATGGTGGTGCCGCCGCCGATGAGGGCGATGGGCCTGTTCCCCGCCTGTTGGAGGCGCTTCATGAGGGTCAGGGCCATGAAGTGTCCCGCGGTCAGGCTGTCCGCCGTGCAGTCAAAGCCGATGTAAAACGTGGCTTTGCCGGCGTTTATCATGTTCTTTATCTCTTCTTCGTTCGTCACCTGCGCGATCAGGCCGCGGGCGACAAGTTCTTCATACAAAGTCATAGTCAATTCTCCTTGTCGTAAATCTGTATCTTGATGGAAAACCCGTTATCGCCGTCATCCCCCGAAGGGGTACGCCGGCCACAGCCGGGACAGAATGTCGTATTTGCTGTATCTCATGCCCGTGCCGCCTTCCAGGCGTCCGCGGAGGACAGAAGCTCTTCCGCGCTGGCGAGGGTGAGGTCCGTGATGCTGTCGCCGCCGGTGAGCCGGGCAAGCTCCCGCCGCCGTCCCTCCCGGTCCAGCTCCTCCACGGTGGTATAGGTCCGGCTATTCCGCTCGGATTTCACGATGCGGTACTGGGCGTCCGCCATGGCCGCGATCTGGGGCAGATGGCTCACGCAGAGGACCTGTCGGACACGGCCGATGCCGCACAGCTTCTCCCCCACGCGGCTGGCCGCCACGCCGGAGACGCCGGTGTCGATCTCGTCAAAAACCGCCGTGGGGACGGGGTCGTTTTCCCCGAAGACGGTCTTCAGGGCCAGCATGATGCGGGACAGCTCGCCCCCGGAGGCGATGCGGGCGATGCGTCCGGGCTTTTCCCCGGCGTTGGCGCTCATGAGAAACACCGCCTCGTCCCCGCCTTTCGGTCCGAAGCCGGGGTCGGACGCGATCGGCGTCAGGACCGTTTCAAATCGGACGGAAGGCATGGACAGGGCTTTAAGCTCCGCCTCCACCCGCTTTCCCAGGCGCTCCGCCGCGGTTTGGCGGGCTTTCGTCAAGGCTGCGGCTTTGGCGCGGCAGGCGGAGGTGAGTTCCTCCCGTTTTTTATGGAGCTTTTCCAGGGCCGCGTCGCCGTATTCGATCTCGGACAGGCGTTTGGCGGAGGCGTCGTACAGTTCCAGAAGCTCCGCCTCGTCCGACACGGAGAATTTTTTCTCCAGCCGCCGGAGCTGGGAAAGCCTCCCCTCCACCCGGTCGAATTCCTCCGGGGAGAAGTCCAGGGACAGCTCAAAATCCCGCACCCGCTCCGCCGCGTCCTCCAGAAGGGACAGGGCTTCCTTCAGCGAGGCGTCCGCCTCCCGGAGCTCCGCGCTGTAGCCCGTGACCCGGGAGAGACAGCCCCGGGCCTCACCGGTCAGGGTGACCGCCGAGGCCTCGCCGCCGTACAGCGCGGCATAGGCTCCGGAGGCTCCCTCCCGCAGACGCTCGGCATTGCGGAGAAGCTCGCTCTTTTCCTCGAGTTCCGCCTCCTCCCCGGCCCGAAGCTCGGCTTTTTCCAGCTCCTGCACCCGGTAGGACAGGGTCTCCGCGAGAGTCCGGCGGGTCTCGTCGTCCAGGCTCAGACGCCGGATCTCCCGCTCGTTATCCCGATAAGCGGTCCAAGCCGCGGCATAGGCGTCTTTCTCCGCGGCACAACCGGCGAAGGCGTCAAGATAATCCAAATGGCGCGTCTCGTCCAGAAGCTGACGGCCGTCGTTCTGGCCGTGGATGTCTACGAGCAGCGTGCCGAGCGCTCGAAGCTGCGCCGCCGTGACCGGCACGCCGCAGACCCGGCAGGAGCCCCGCCCATCCGCCGCGATGCTCCGCTGGACGATGATCTCCCCGTCCTCGGCGTCAATGCCGTTTTCGGAGAGCCAGTCCTCCGCCCCGGCGGCGTCAAACACCCCGGCGGCAAGACCCCTCTCCGCCCCGGAGCGGACCAGCTCCCGGCTGGTGCGGCCGCCGGTGACGGCGTACAGCGCGTCGATGATGATGGATTTGCCCGCGCCGGTCTCGCCGGTCAGAACGTTCAGTCCCGGCCGGAACTCCACGTCCGCCCGCTCCACGACGGCGATATTCTCGATGTGGAGGCTTCGGAGCATGGGATCACCTCTTGTAGGTCCGGCGAAGCTGTGCGCAGAGACGCTCCGCCGCGGCAGCGTTGCGCATGATGAGGACGCCGGTGTCATCGCCGGCGACGGTGCCGAGGATGGTGTCGTCGTACATGGCGTCGATGGCGCCGCAGACCGCCGAGGCCAGACCCGGCAGGGTCTTGATGACGACGGTGTGGAGGGCGTGGTCAAAGCTCACGCAGCCCTCCCGGAATATCTCCATGCGCCGGCGGGCGGCTTCGGAGTCCTCGTCCGCCCCGGCCTGGGTATAGCGGCAGGTCCCCTCGGGGGTGACTTCTTTGATGAGGTGCAGCTCCCGGATGTCCCGGCTGAGGGTGGCCTGGGTGCTGGAGACGCCCCGCGCCTGCAGCGCCACCAGAAGCTGGCCCTGCGTCTCGATGTCCTTTTCCGCGATGATCTCGAGGATCGCGGACTGTCGTTTGCTTTTCATTCTCGTTCTCCCAGTTTTTCAAAGGCGGTCTCGTAGAAGCTCTTGGTGCCGAGGTCCGCGAAATACAGTTTGTGATTCGAGCGGCGGACGATCACCTCGTCCCCGTCCCGCAGGTCCACCATGCCCCGTCCGTCGCAGGACAGGATGCAGCGCTTATCCTCCAGCTCCTGGGGGCAGACGGTGACCACCCGCTCCGGGGCCAGCACAAAGGACCGGGCCGCCAGCATATGGGCGCAGATGGGGGTCAGGATGAGGTTTTCGCTCTCCGGCTCCACCAGCGGTCCCCCGGCGGACATGGAATATGCCGTGGACCCCGTGGGCGAGCAGACGATCACCCCGTCCCCCGAGAAGGTGAGGATGCGCTCCCCATCCCCCAGGGCGGTGAGACGGACGTTCTGCACGATGCCGGAGATCAGCGCCTCGTTGATGGCGGTGTCGGCAAAGAGCACCTCGCCGTCCCGCTGAAGCTGCACGTCCAGCATCATCCGCGGGACGATCTCGTACCGTCCGGCGGCGGCGTCCAGGAGCTTTTCCTCCGCGCTGCTGCGGTCAAGCTCCGTCAAAAAACCCTTGTGGCCCAGGTTCACGCCCACCATCGGGACGTCGTAGCCCTTCACCAGCGGAGCCAGATGCAGGATCGTCCCGTCGCCGCCGAGGGTCACGAGAAGGTCCGCTCCGGGGAGGGCGTCGCTGAGTTCCTTCCCCTCCAGGTCCTCCGCCTCGCCGTACACCGGGGAGACGACGACCTCACACCCCGCGTCCAGAAGCATGTCCCGCACACGCCGGGTAAAGGCAAGGCCTTCATCCCTTGCCACGTTCGGACACAACACGATGCGCTTCATAGCATACCCTCCTATCGCTCCAGCTCCTCATGGGAGCGGCGGACGACGTCGGCGCAGTCAGCAATAAGACTTTCGCCGGTGGTTTTGAGGTAGGCGAGGTATTCGATGTTCCCCTCCGGACCGCGGACGGGGGAATAGTCGAGGCCCGCCAGCGAAAAGCCCATGTCCTGAGCCGCGGCGACGAACTCCTCCAGCACCTCCCGGTGCACGGCAGGATCCCGCACGACGCCCTTTTTGCCAATCTTTTCCCGTCCGGCCTCAAACTGTGGCTTCACGAGGCAGACGATCTCCGCCTTGCTCTTCAGAACAGATTTTACCGCGGGAAGCACCAGCTTCAGGGATATGAAGGACATATCCATCACCGCCATATCCATCCGCTCCGGAAACATGTCCGGAGCGAGGTTCCGGGCGTTCGTGCGCTCCATGACGGTGACGCGCTCGTCGCTGCGGAGACTCCAGGCCAGCTGCCCGTAGCCCACGTCCACGGCGTAGACACGCTTCGCGCCGCGCTGGAGCAGGCAGTCCGTGAATCCGCCGGTGGAGGCGCCGCAGTCAACGCAGGCATACCCCGCCGGATCGATGGAAAACACATCCAGCGCCTTCTGGAGCTTGAGCCCGCCCCGGCTGACGAAGGGGAGCTTCTCTCCCCGGACCTCCAGGGCGGCGTCCGGCGGCACCGGGGTTCCGGGTTTGGTCTGCTTTTCGCCGTTTACGTACACGGAGCCCGCCATGATGAGGGCTTTGGCCTTCTCGCGGCTCTCCGCGTGGCCCCGCTCGAAAACGAGCTGGTCAAGTCTGGTTTTCGCCATGGATGAGCTCCTTTGCACTGCGGGCGATGCCCGCGGCGTCCAGCCCGGTCACGCGGCGCAGGTCCTCCGGCGCGCCGTTTGCCACGACACCGTCCCCCAGGTCCAGGAGCCGCGCCCCCCGGGGCGCGGTCCCCCGCTCCGCCAGCGCGGCGAGAAGCCTCTCCCCCACGCTGCCGGTGCGGCAGATGTCCTCCGCCGTGACAAGGCGTCCCGTCGTGCGGACAGAGGCGGCAACCACCGAAATATCCAGCGGCGCGAGACGGTTGATCTTGACGACGGCGGCCTGGATGCCCTCGGCAGCGAGAAGCTCCGCCGCTTCGAGAACGGGGTTGATCTCCCAGCCGTGGGAGACGAGGGTCACATCTGACCCCTCCCGCAGCAGCACCGCGGGGACCTCGGAGCGGTCCAGGGCATACGCCCCCTCTCCGCCCCGGGGATAGCGCACGGCCACGGGACCGGTTATGTCCAGCACCGCCCGGCGCAGCATGGAGCGAAGCTCCGCAAAGCTGGATGGCGCGAGGATCGTCATGCCCGGAACGGTGGCAAGATACGCCGCGTCGAAGGAGCCCTGGTGGGTCTGTCCGTCCTTGCCGACCAGCCCTGCCCGGTCCACGGCAAAGACGGCGTGAAGCCCCATGAGGGCGATGTCGTGGATGAGCATATCGTATCCCCGCTGGAGGAAAGTGGAATACACCGCAAATACGGGGATGAGGCCCTGGGCCGCCATACCGCCCGCCATGGCCGCGGCGTGCTCCTCCGCGATGCCCACGTCGAAAAAGCGGTCGGGATAGGCTTTCTGGAAGCCCGCGAGGCCGGTCCCATCCGCCATAGCCGCGGTGATGGCGGTCACGCGGCTGTCCTGCGCGGCAAGCTCCGTGAGCGTGTCACCGAAGACCGCAGAGAAGTCCCGTCCGCCGCATTTCGGCGTGCCGTCCGCGGGATCGAACGCGCCGATGCCGTGGAAGCGTTCGGGAGCCTGCTCCGCCGGGGCATAGCCCTTGCCCTTCCGGGTGATGACGTGGACAAGACAGGGACGTTTCTGCCCCCGGGCCCAGCGGAGGGCCGTCTCGATCTTTTTGATGTCGTGGCCGTCCATGGGACCGAGGTACTCGAAGCCCAGGTCGTCGAAGATGTTCTCCTGCACGACCCGCTCCTTGATCCAGCGCTTCATCCGATGCGTGGCGCGGTACAGAAACGGGACACGCGAAAAAACGCTTCGGTACCAGCGCTTGAAGTTGATGTACTCGGGCTTGGTGCGCATGTTGTCCAGCATCCGCGCGATGCCGCCGACGCCCCGGTCGATGGACATGCCGTTGTCGTTCAGGACGATGACGAGGGCCTCCCCGCTGCGTCCGGCGTCGGACAGGCCCTCGAAGGCCATGCCGCCGTTGAGCGCACCGTCCCCGATGACGGCGAGGACGTCGTAGTCTTCTCCCAGGGTCGTCCGGGCCCGGGCCATGCCTAAAGCGACGGAGACGGAGTTGGAGGCGTGGCCCGCGATGAAGGCGTCGTGCACGCTCTCGGATGGCTTCGGAAAGCCCGACATACCGCCCAGCTCCCGGAAATTCTGAAAGCCCTCCCGCCGTCCGGTGAGGAGCTTGTGGGTATAGCACTGATGCCCCACGTCGAACACCAGTCGGTCCTTCGCGGTATCGTATACCCGGTCGATGGCCACGGTGAGCTCCACCGCGCCGAGGTTCGACGCGAGATGTCCGCCGCCGCGGGAGACGTTCTCCACGAGAAAGGCGCGGATCTCCCCGCAGAGGGTCCGCAGCTCCTCCTGTTTCAGCGAGCGCAGGTCCGCCGGGGTCTGTATCGTTTCTAAGATCACTCTTGTGCTCCTGTATATCTCTGTAATCGTCCTATCATAATAACAAAATGCACCCTGATTTGCAAGGTGCATTTGAATATATTCACTGGTTTTTGAATATGCGCGATCACACGCTGCGGCCGGAGAGGGCTTCCGTCCAGGCTCGAAGGGTCTCGGTGTCGTCAAAACGGTCCAGCAGCTCCAGCGCGGCGGACGTATACATGGCGGTGAGTTCCTCGCATTTTTCGGGACCCAGAAGACGGCAGAAGCCGTCGCCGTCCAGAAGATCGTCCCGGCACTGGAAGGCCATGCCGAGAGCCATACCGAAGGCCTCCGCCGCGGCGACGGTCTCCTCGTCCGCGGAGGCGGCGGCGGCGCCCATGGCGCAGGCAGCCCCCATGAGGCTCCCCGTCTTGCGCAGGTCCACAGCGCTCAGGGCGTCGGCGTCCCGGTTTCCGCCGAGAAGGTCCGTGAACTGTCCGCCGCAGATGCCGTCCATGCCCGCCGCGCGGGACAGGATGCGGCAGCAGCGAAAACGCTCCGCCTCCCCGATCTCCGCCTCGCACACCACGCGAAACGCCTCCCCCTGCAGGCAGTCGCCCGCGAGGACGGCGGTAGTCTCTCCAAAGACTCTGTGGTTCGTGGGACGGCCCCGGCGTTCGTCGTCGTCGTCCATGCAGGGCAAATCATCGTGGATGAGGGAGTAGGTGTGGAGCATCTCCACACCGCAGGCCACGGGCACGGCGGATGTTACATCCCCGCCGCAGACCCGGCAGAACTCCAGACACAGGGCCGGACGGATGCGCTTGCCCCCGGCCAGGAGGCTGTACTGCATCGCCTGCCGCAGACCGTCCGCGCCGTCCCCCGTGGGAACGAAAAGTCCCGCGAGAGCCAGCTCGATGACGCTTTTATAACGTTCGTAGCGCTCGTCCATCACGCGCCCTCAAAGGGAAGCTCATCCGGCGTGCCGTCGGCCCGGGCACGAAGCTGCACGACCTTCTGCTCCGCCTCGGACAGCATAGTCTCGCAGGAGCGGACGAGGGTCGTGCCCTCCTCAAAGAGCTTCAGGCTGTCCGCCAGGGTGGACTGTCCCTGCTCCAGGGTTCGGACGATCTCTTCCAGCCGCGCGAGCGACTGTTCAAAGGTTTTTTTCGCCATGTTTTTTGATCTCCTCCACAGTGCAGCCGAGGTCGGCCCCGGCCAGGGTGATGTCGATGCGGTCCCCCACCCGGATCTCCCCGACGTCCAGAAGGGGTGCGCCGTCCTTCCGGGCCAGGGCATAGCCTCGGCCCAGCACGGCGAGGGGACTGAGTGCGTCCAGCTTCGCCGCCTGCTGCGCCAGGATGTTCCGCTGGGCGGAAACGGTCTTTTCCATTCCGGAAAGAAGTCCCATCCGGGCGGCGTCCAGGGCATTTCGCCGGGTCTCCACGGCGTACACGGGATCGGTCAGCGCCGGCGCGGAGGCCAGGGTGTCCAGCCGGTAGGACAGCTCGTCCAGCCGGTCCTGCACAGCCCGCAGGAGACGGTCATCCATCTGGGGAAGGCGGGTCTTCAGTTCCGCGCCTTTCGCGCCGATGAGCTCCGCCGCCGCGGTGGGGGTGTGGGCGGATCGGTCCGCGACGTAATCCGCGATAGTCACGTCCGGCTCATGTCCCACGGCGGAAACGATGGGGATGTGAGAGGCATAGATCGCCCGGGCAACGCCCTCGTCGTTAAAGGCCCAGAGCTCCTCCCGAGAGCCGCCGCCCCGTCCGACGATCATCACGTCCGCGATCTGCCAGGCGTTTGCCAGCCGGATCGCCCGGACGATCTCCCCGGGCGCGGACGCCCCCTGCACCGCCACGGGCAGAAGCAGCACCTTCGCCGCGGGCCAGGTTCGTTTGAGCGTGCGGATTATGTCGTGGATGACGGCGCCGGAAGCGCTCGTTGCCACCGCCACGCGCATGGGATACGGCGGAAGGGGTTTTTTGTGGGCAGGATCGAACAGGCCCTCGGCCTCCAGCTTTGCCCGCAGACGTTCGTACTCCGCCTCCAGAGCTCCCTCCCCCACGGGCATCACGTCCGTGACGGTGAACTGGTACTTTCCCTGGGGTTCATAGAGCGTTACGCTGCCGAGGAAGAGGAAGGTCTTCCCGTTCTCCGGCAGAAAGCGGAGACGGGAGGCGTTCATGCGGGTGATGACGCAGCTCACGACGCATTTTTCGTCCTTCAGGGAGAAGTAGTGATACCCCGAGGGATAGCGCTTGTACCCCGTCACCTCCCCCTGCACGGCCAGACGCAGGAGCATCGGATCCGTCTCCACCCGGGACCGCACGAGGCGGTTGAGCTGGGTGACGGAATAGACGGTGTCAGGCATCGGACTTTGGCTCGTCCGCCGAGGCCTTCGCTTCCACCTCACCCCGGTAGAAGCCGCCGAGGATGCCGTTCACGAAGGAAACGACCTCCGGGTCCTCGTAGCCCTTCAGAAGCTCCACGGCCTCGTCCATCGACGCGGCGTCCGGCACGTCCGGGCGGTAGAGGATCTCATACATCGCCTGCCGCAGAACAGCTACAGCGCTGCGGGAGATGCGCTCCGTTCGCCAGTTTTTGGCATACCGGCCGATGCAGGCGTCCAGCTCCTCCCGATGGGCGGTGACGCCGGCGACACAGTCCGTGATGAAGTCGAGGTCCTTTGGGGAGGGACGCTCAGCATAGAGCTCTCCCTCCGGGGACATCGTCTCGTAGTGGTCCGGGGCAAAAAACGCCTCCACCGCTTCCGCCGGGTCCTGACCCGAGGCGGCGACGGCGAAGCCGAGCTGGATGGCGATCTCGCGGGCAGCGGTTCGTTTCATGGCGGGGTGTCTCCTGTGTGTGGATTTTTCAGCGGATATACGACAAGGAGCCCCAAAAACCGGGGCTCCGCAGGGTGTCGAGCGAGTTTACTTGTCGAAGGCGACGCCGGTGACGTGGACATTCACGACGGCGCTCATGCCGGTGACGGATTCCACCTCGCGGCAGACCGCCTCCTGCACCCGCAGCGCCACGTCCGTGATGCTGCCGCCGAGGCGGACGGTGACGATCACGTCGATGGTGACCTTGTCGTCGATAAAGCGGATCTTAAGACCCTTCTGGGGAGCCTTACGCCCGAAGATCTCCACAAGCTCCGGCGTCGTGGCGTTGCCGAAGCCGGCGACGCCCTCCACCTCCGTAACAGCGGCGCTCACCATGACGGCGATCACGTCCTCCGAGATGTTGATGGTCCCTTTGTCCGCGTGTTTGGTGATGTATTCGGCCATAAAAACGGCACCTCCTGTGTGATGCGTCCGCGGAAACAGACGCGGTTCAAGTCGGTCAGTCGTCAGACACAGGCGATTATACCACGTTCCCGCCAAAAAGAAAAGACATTTTTCCGATCAGCTCTTTACCTCGATGATATTGAGGGCCATGGCGTCAAAATCCGTGTTCGCGAGGACCGCCTCGGTGATCTGGGCCACCTGCACCTCCGTGAGGCCCTCCATCGGCGCCGGGACCGCCACAGTCACGCCCTCCCCGGAGACAAAGGCCACGCAGTCCACAAAGTTTTTCGCGAGAAGCTCGTTTTCCAGGAGGTTTTCCTGCAGGTTCCAGGCCGCCATTTCGTTGATCTGCCGCATGGACTCGTCGATGACCTCCTGGGACACGTCCGTGTCGGCGCAGGCCGTCTCCAGGAGCTGCAGGGCATCGTCCCGGGCGGACTGGCGGGTCAGGCGGGCTTTGTCGAAATAGATGGACGTGCCGCCGGTGGCCGACGCCGCGAGGTATTCCTCTTCCGCCGCCGCCATGGCGGCATCCTCCGCCCGGGCCATCGCCGCGTCCGCCGAGCCCCAGCGGCTGTTGTAGGACCAGTTCAGATACACCGCCGTTCCCACGAACACCAGCACCGCCGCGATCACGATATTGCGCTTGAGATTTCGTTTCATTGCTTTTCCCTCCGATAATGCGTTATGAAGTCGATTTGAATATCTGCACGTCGCCCGCGCCGAGGCCCGTGTAGCACCGGACGGCCTGGGTGATCCGCAGGCAGACCGATGGGTCTCCCGCCCCGGGACACAGGACGACGGCTCCGTTTTCCGAGAGAAGGACCCGCGCCGGTCCCACGCCCTCCATCTCCGTCAAAAGCGCCGCAATGCGCGTTTCCTCCCCCGACTCGCCTCCTTCCCCGGCGTCCATGCCGCCGGACGAGGGCCACAGCAGCAGGAGAAGCCCCACCCCCGCCACCAGCAGGACGTATTTGTACCCCGCGAGCTTCTCCCACAGGCCCCGCAGCTTACCGTCCATCGGCCGTCCACTCCTGCCGCGACCGGGGGATGCCGAGATCGCTCTCCACCGCCCGGGCAAGGGTCTGGCTGTATACCCCGCGGATCGACGCCGACCAGGGATACCAGACCAGGGCTTCGTCGTCCCAGCGAGCCAGGACCTCCGCGGCGTCCACCTCCGCGCCGAGCTCCGCCGCTTTGGCACAAATATATGCGGCGCATTGGTCCTGTATGTATGTCCGTTCCATCATTCTTCCCGTTTCCTCCTCCTTTTCCGTGATGCTCTCCGCCGCCGCGCGGTAGGCCGCCATGCCGACGGCGAGGCTCTCCACGTCCAGCCGCAGGAGCGGCGACGCCACCGCCAGGGCACACACGATGCCGCAGACCATGCGGGTGACCGTATGCACCCGTCCCCCGGGACAGAGGGCCAGGGCCACGGCGGACAGGAGCGACGCGGCAAAGATGCCGAGTATCCAGTCTCTCATCCCGTCATCGCCCCCGTTCCCAGAACGACGGACACGAACAGCATGAAGCCCGCGCAGCCGAGAAGCCCCAGGGCCATGCCGCAGGCGTTTGCCAGGTCCCCGACAAGGGCCGAAAGGCGGCTGTCCGCAAAGGGCTCCGCCACCGCCGCCGCGGCCTTGAACAGCAGATACCGCAGGCCCAGCCGCACCATGGGGCCGAGGCACACGCACAGCACCGCCGCGAGCCCGAACACGCCCACCGCGCCCCGCAGGAGCTTCGCCCCGGCAAGGTACGCGTCCGCCGCGTCCGCCACGATCTTCCCCACCACGGGAAGGGCCGCGGAGATGGCGGTCTTCGCCACGCTTCCCGTGAGCTTATCCGCCCCGCCCGTAAGGACGCCGGAAATCGTGAGGGCGAGGGTGAAGGTGGTGGCAAGGCCCGTCAGCAGCAGGCCGCAGGCCCAGGACAGGAGCTTTGCCGGACCCTTCATGGCCCCCTCCGGCAGGGCGGCGTTCGCGGCGCTGACCGCGGCATAGGCAGAGATCATGGGGAGCACGGCGTTTCGGCCCAGGGTCATGAGAAGGTCCAGAAACAGCGCGGAGACCGTATACCGGGCCGCGCCGGAGGCCGCCTGACCCGCCGCCGCGGAGGCCGCCGCCACGCAGGGCAGAAGCGCCCGGGAGAAATCCTGCAGCTCATCGAGGGCCGCCGCCGTCTCCCGCAGGAAGGACCGCATATCCCCGAGGCAGGAGCCCAGGATGGCCAGGGCGCCGCCAAGGAGGACATACCCCGGCGTCTTCCCCTCCGGGTCCGCTGCCGCCGCCGCGGAGCACAATAGCGCCGCGGACAGAGCGATGCCCGCGCTCCGGGCCGCCTCCCCGAAATGGGCCGTCACCGCTGTGACGCAGGCGGACCAGAGGCAGTCCAGAAGCCCCTCGTCCCGGACGACATCCAGCACGCCGCCGCCCCCCAGGATGTCCTGCGCCGACGCCGGCAGGGCATCCTCCAGGGCCGCTGTATCCACCGCGAGCGCCGGAGATGTCAAAAGGACGCAGAACAGCAGGATCATCGCCGCCCGTCTCATACGAATTCCCGGATCGTCTCAAGGAGGGACCGGATGAGGGGCAGCGCCGTCACGAGAGCGCAGGCCGCGCCGCAAAGCTCCACGGCGGAGGCCCCGGCGGACTGTCCCGCGTCCCGGCAGATGTCCGCGGACAGCCGGGTGACGATGCCGACGCCCACACATTTCAGCACCGGGCCCACCACCGCGGGGGAAAGACCCGTGTCCTCCCGGAGAAGGTCGAAAATCTCCCGCAGGCCGTCCATGAGCTGCACCGCCAGCACCGCCCCGAGAAGGCTCACGGCGATGCTGAGGGCGAGGCCCAGCTCCGGCGCGGACCGCTTCAGCAGCAGGGCGAGGATGGCGCCGGCAACACCGGTGATCGCCGCTTTCATGAGTATATTCATCCGAGATCGAACAGCTCCTTTATGAGATCGAACAGTCCCGCGATCTCCCGCACCAGGATCACAAGCACCACCACAAGCCCCGCGATGGTGGTCATGAGCGCCTGTTCCTCCCGCCCGGAGCGAGAGAGCAGGATATTCAGCACCGCCACGAGGATGCCCACCGCCGCGATCTTGAAGATCAGGTCCACATTCATTCCTTCGGTCCTCTCACCATAGCAGCACCGCGAGAAGAAATCCCCCCGCCGAGCATACGCCGAGCCGCACGCGCATCCGATCCCGGAGCGCGAGACGCTTTTCCTCCCGGAGCTTCGAGAGCAAGTCCCGTGCGGCGAGGATCCCGGCGGTCTGTTCCTCCGCGCCGTACCGCCCGAGGACAGAGCCCAGCGGTCCGAAAATCTCCCACAGTGCCGGCGGGAGCGTCTCTCCCGCCCGACGCCAAAGCACGGAGAACTCCTCCCCCGCGGAAAGGCCCGACGCAATGCTCCGGCAGAATCCCGACGCCGGTCCCGTCAGCTCTCCCGTCAGGGACGAAAACAGCTCCGGCAGGGGCGTTTTGAAGCGGGACAGTTCCATGGAAAGGCGGGACAAAAGCAGCGCAAAGCCATCCAGCTCCCGCAGCTCCCGGCGCAGCTCCCCCGCGGACAGGATACCGCAAAGGACGCCGGAAACAGAAAGCATGGCGCAGCCCAGAAGCCTCACGAAAGCCCCTCCACGGCATAGCTGCGCAGTCCGTTTTCGCAGGACACGGTCACGCATCGGCGAAAGACCCCGGCGCGGAGAAGCGTTTGGCACGCCGGACGGCGCAGGGCGTCGGAAATATCCCAGCCATGGACAGAGGCGAGAAGCTCCACCCCGCACCCCGCCGCCGCGAGAAGAGCCCTGGCCTCAGCCTCGTCCGCGATCTCGTCCATGGCGAGGACCTGGGGATTCATGGACCGCAGGAGCATCCCCGCGGCGACAGCCTTCGGCACGCCGGTCATGACATCCGTCCGGGGTCCCACGTCAAACCCCGCGCCATCCGGCCCGAAGCCCGCCAGCTCCCCCCGCTCGTCCGCCGCGCAGACCCGCAGTCCACCCACGGACAGACGGCGAATGATCTCCCGCAGGAGGGTCGTTTTGCCCGCTCCCGGAGGAGACACCACGAGCAGCGAACAGAACCCGCCGGAGGAAATGGCATCCCACACCCCGTCGGCACAACCGGGAACGGCCCGGGGCACCCGGACGGCAAGGGACGAAAAGGCCCGGAGGCCGGAAACGCCGCCGTCCCCGGACACGCCGGTGCCGCAGACGCCGACGCGCACGCCGCCCGGGGCGGAGAGATACCCCCGGCGCAGCTCCCCTTCCACGGCGTGGAGGGACGCCCGGGTCGCAAGCTCCAGGACCCGGCGAAGGTCATGCTCCGTCACGGGCCCCGGAGAGAAGGGCGTCTCCCATCCGGCGCAGAGAGCCGTCGGGACCTGGCCCCGCCGGAGCCGGAGTTCCTCGCAGGTCCGCATCTGCGCTGCGGGAAGCCGTTCCGCCGCCCTTCGCAGTTCCTCCGGCAGAAGCGATGCCGCCGCCAAAAATCCCTTCATGCTCTCGCCTCCCCTCGCAGGACAAGTCTATGGCCCTCCGGACGGCGATATGCCCGCCCGGTTTCGACGGCATGCTCCCGCGAGAAAATACCCCAGAATTTACAAATTGTTCTTTTATATCCGTAAGGTTTCCTGTATAATTATTGAGATTATGAGTTGATACAAAAAGGAGCAAGGCTGCACACATGCGTGAAATCCTGACCGGGTACTGGGGGAAGTACAAAAACTCCCTCATCCTGACCCCTATTTTCGTATTGCTGGAGTCCGTTGTGACGCTGGCGCTGCCGACGCTGATGTCGAACATCGTGGACGTGGGCGTAGCCACCGGCGACCGGGCCTACATCATCCGCTGCGGACTTCTGATGACGCTGCTGGCGCTTGTCAGCCTCGCAGCGGGTTTTCTGAGCACCTGGCATGCCTCCCGGGCATCCAACGGCTTTGGCTCGAACCTGCGGGTGGCGATGTTCCACCACATCCAGGAGTTCTCCTTCGGGGACATCGACCGCTTCTCCACGGCGAGCCTCGTCACCCGCACCACCAGCGACGTGCGTCAGCTCCAGAACGCCGTGCAGATGATGATGCGCACCTTCATCCAGGCGCCGTTCCAGCTTATCGTGGCGGTGGTCATCGTCATCGGCTACAGCTGGAAGCTGGCGCTCATCTACCTCATCGCGGTGCCGGTGCTGTTTCTCGGCGTCATCAGCGTGATGCGGTTCGTGGATAGGCTCTTCACCGTCGTCCAGCAGAAGCTCGACGCCATGAACGCGGACATCCAGGAAAACCTCATCGCCATCCGCGTCGTGAAGGCCTTCGTCCGTCAGCGGTATGAGCGGGAGAAATTCAAAAAGGCAAACGACGACCTCACCCACGCAAACCTCCGGGCCGTGGGCGTCATCATCGCCATGACCCCGATGGCAACGATCATCCTGAACGCCGTTACGCTCTGCCTGTACTGGTTCGGCGGAAAAATGGTCGCCACGGGCGAGATCCAGTCCGGCCAGCTTCTCGCGGTCATCAGCTACCTCACCCAGATCATGTTCAGCGTCATGATGTTCTCCATGGTCCTCATGCAGTACACCCGATCCCGGGCCTGCGGCAAGCGCATCGCGGAGGTCCTGGACACCGTGCCCGACATCCGCTCCAAGGAGGATGCTCCCGCCCGGGCCATCGCCCACGACCACGGCTCCGTGGTCTTTGAAAACGTCGGCTTCCGCTACGCCAAGACCGGCACCGGCGAGGAGGTCCTGAAGGACATCAGCTTCACTGCGGAGCCCGGCGAGACCATCGCCATCGTCGGCGGCACCGGCTCCGGCAAGTCGAGCCTCGTGAACCTCATCCCCCGGTTCTACGACGTGACCGAGGGACGCATCCTTGTGGACGGCGTGGACGTGCGGGACTACCGCATCGAGGACCTGCGTCAGGCCGTGGGCATGGTGCTGCAGAACAACGTCCTCTTTACCGGCACCATTCGGGAGAACATCCTCTGGGGGAAGGAGGACGCCGCGGACGAGGAGATCGAAGCCGCTCTCCGGGCCGCCCAGGCATGGGACCTGGTGGCGGACCGGCCCGAGGGCCTCGACACCATGATCCACCAGGGCGGGACCAACGTCTCCGGCGGTCAGAAGCAGCGGCTCTGCATCGCCCGGGCCATGCTGAAGCGTCCGGCGATCCTCATCCTCGACGACAGCACCAGCGCCGTGGACTCCGACACCGAAGCCCGCATCCGGGAGAGCTTCCGCCGGGAGCTGAAGGACACCACCGTGTTCATCATCGCCCAGCGCATCTCCTCCGTCGTATCCGCGGACAAGATCCTCGTGCTGGACGACGGACGCATCGATAGCGTCGGCACCCATGACGAGCTCATGAAGTCCAGCCCCATCTACCGGGACATCTACACCTCGCAGGTAAAGGAGGCGTTGTCCAATGGCTGAGAAACGTAAATCCATCCTCGCGCAGATCCGGGAGAGGGTCGCCGTGGACAGCGTGGACACGAACGACGAAACCATCTACAAAAACATCGCCCGGGGTCCCGGACCCGGCGGCGGGCGGGACTTCCGCAAGCCCAAGGACACGAAAGGCACCCTGCTGCGCATCCTGGGCTACGCCGGAAAAAACAAAAGCCTGTTCGCGCTGATCCTTGTCCTCATGCTGGTCTCCACGGGCTGCAGCCTCGCGGCGAGCTACTTCCTCAAGCCCCTCATCGACGACTACATCGTCCCCCTCATCACCCAGCCCGAAAAGGACTACGCCGCCCTGGCGGGACAGCTTCTGATCCTCGCGGGCATCTATCTTGCCAGCGCGGTGGCGACGTACTTCACCTCCCGGGCGTGCATGACCCTCGCCCAGTGGTCCACGAACGCCATCCGCCGCGACCTCTTCGCCGCGCTGCAGGAGCTGCCCATCACCTACTACGACGCCCACCCCCACGGGGAGCTCATGAGCCGGTTCACAAACGACGCCGACAACGTGCAGATGGCATTGGAGCAGGGCATCGTTCAGTTCATCTCCGGCATCATCACCTTCGTCGGCACGGTGGTGCTGATGCTCCTTCTGAGCTGGAAGCTGTTTCTCATCACCGCCGTCACGATCGCGCTGTCTTTCCTTCTCGTGAAGGGCGTGGGAAAATACTCCCGCATCCTCTTCAAGAAACAGCAGTCCTCCCTGGGGGTCATGAACGGCAACATCGAGGAGATGCTGGACGGCCTGAAGGTCGTGAAGGCCTTCCGCTACGAGGAACGGGCGAAAAAAACCTTCGACGCGCTGAATGACGACTACCGGGAAAACTCCATCTTCGCGATGTTCCTCGGCGCCGCCATCTTCCCGACGATGAACGCCATCATGAACATCTGCTACGCCGTGACCGCCGTGCTGGGCGGGTTCATGACCGTGGCGGGCCGGTTCACCATCGGTTCTCTCGGCGTGTACCTCAACTACATCCGGCAGGTCACCATGCCCATCAATATGATGTCGAACCAGGCCATCAATCTCTTCTCCGCCATTGCCGGCGCCGAGCGCATCTTCGCCGTCATCGACCATGAACCGGAGGTGGACGAGGGCACGGTCGACCTCGTCACCGTGAACCGCGCCGCGGACGGGACCCTCACGGAGACGGAGCGGGGCGAGCGCACGGGCCTCTGGGCCTGGAAGATTCCCGGCGAGGACGGAGAATTTGATTACCGCGAGGTCATGGGCGCGGTGCGGCTCGAGCACGTGGACTTCTCCTATGTGGAGGGAAAGCCCGTCCTGAAGGACTTCACGGTCTGGGCCGATCCCGGGCAGAAGATCGCCTTCGTCGGCTCCACCGGCGCGGGCAAGACCACCGTCACGAACCTCATAAACCGCTTCTACGAGATCGGCGGCGGACGCATCCTCTTTGACGGCCTCGACGTGAAGGACATCAAAAAATCCGCCCTGCGCCGCAGTCTCGGCATGGTCCTGCAGGACACGAACCTCTTCACCGGCACCGTCATGGAGAACATCCGCTACGGCAAGCTCGACGCCACGGACGAGGAGTGCATCGCCGCCGCGAAGGCCGCGAACGCCCACGGCTTCATCACCCGCCTGCCGGACGGCTATGACACCATGATCACCGGCAACGGTCAGAACCTCTCCCAGGGCCAGCGGCAGCTTCTCGCCATCGCCCGCACCGCCGTGGCGCGGCATCCCGTGATGATCCTCGACGAGGCGACAAGCTCCATCGACACCCGCACCGAAAAGCTCATCGACCGCGGCATGGACACCCTCATGGAGGGACGGACGGTGTTCGTCATCGCCCACCGGCTCTCCACGGTCCGCAACGCCAAGGCCATCGTGGTCATCGAGCACGGGGAGATCGTCGAGCGCGGAAGCCACGACGAGCTTCTCGAAAAGCAGGGACGCTACTACATGCTCTACACCGGTCAGAGCGAACTGGATTGAGGAACACGCCATGGAAAACGTACTGGTCGTAAAGACCGCATCCCTGGGGGACATCGTAAGCAGAAACGGCCTCATCACCGGCCGGGAGGACGAGGTCCTGAGCCTCATCCGTTCCGAGGGCTTTTTCCTGCCCCGGCCCGCAGCGGAGGAAAAACCGGAATACCGCCAGATCATCCCCTATGTCGCCGTCGTGCGTGGAGACAAAGTGTTCGTCACCCGCCGCCTGAACAAGGGCGGGGAGAGCCGCCTCCACGGCAAGCTCAGCCTCGGCGTCGGCGGGCACATCAACGAGATCGACCGGGAAAACGGCGACTGGCTTATGAACTGCCTGCGCCGGGAGATCGAAGAAGAGGTCGCCATGGATGACTTTGGGACCCTCACCCTCCGGGGACTCATAAACGACAGCGGCAACGACGTGGGCAGCGTGCACTTGGGCTTTTTCTTCACGCTGACGACAAGCGGCTCCGTCGCCGTCCGGGAGACGGAAAAGCTCGCCGGCGGCTTCGAGCCCATCGCCTCCCTCGGCGCGGAACTCGACCGCATGGAGACCTGGAGCCAGATCATCACCCCGGAGCTTACGAAGCTATGGACAACTGGGACGATTTAAGGCGCGAGTGCGCCGACTGCCAGCGCTGCGAGCTGGGAAAGACCCGGACGAACCTGGTCTTCGGCGTGGGGAAGGAGACCGCCGACGTGATGTTCATCGGGGAAGGCCCCGGCGAGCAGGAGGACCTCAAGGGCGAACCCTTCGTCGGTCCCGCGGGACAGCTTCTCGACACCATGCTGGAGATCATCGGCCTCGACCGGACGAAGGTATACATCGCGAACATCGTCAAATGCCGTCCGCCCCGGAACCGGGACCCGCTCCCGGACGAGCAGATGGCCTGCATCGGCTGGCTGCAGCGGCAGATCGAGCTGGTGCAGCCCCGCATCCTCGTGTTCCTCGGGCGCATATCCGCCCAGGCCTTCATCCGCGCCGATTTTCGCATCACCAGGGAGCATGGGCAGTGGTTCGACGTGCTGGGCCGTCCGGCCATGGCGATGTACCACCCCTCGGCTCTGCTCCGGGACCCGGCCAAGCGCCCGGAGACCTTCGTGGACCTCAAGCAATTACAGCAGGAGATACAAAAACTGTCATGATCGAATTTCACCCCGTCACCCTGGAGGACAAAGCATGGATCGACCCCCTCGTCTGGGCGGAAGGCTCCTCCAGCGCGGATTTTAACTTTGGAAACATTTACCTGTGGGATGGCTCGTTCCACCAGCTCGTCGCCCGGGTGAATGACCGCGTCGCCGTCATGCCCTGCTACGAGGACACGCCCTTTTTCGCCTGGCCCGTGGGCACGGGCGATCTGCGTCCCGTCATGGACGAGCTTGCCGCCTACGCCCGGGAGAAGGGCTTTCCCTTCACACTCCGGGGCGTGACGAAAGAGCATCTTCCGCTCCTGGACGAGCTCTTTCCCGGCCGCTGTGAGATCATCAGCGAGCGTCCCCTATGGGACTACATCTACAGCGCGGAGAAGCTCGACACCCTCGCCGGAAAAAAGCTCCACGGCAAGCGCAACCACATCAACCGCTTCGAGGCGGAAAACGACTGGACCTTCGCTCCCATCACCCCGGCGGACGTGCCGGACTGCATGGCCCTGCTGGACGGATGGAACTCCGAAAACCCGGAGGACACAGACATCGGCGCCAGCGACGAATACGCCGCCATCCAGCGGGCTTTTTCCCACTACGACGCTCTTGGCATGGAGGGCGGCATCCTGCGGGTGTCCGGCAAGCCCGTGGCCTTCACCCTGGGGGAGCTGGTGTGCGAGCACACCTTCGTCGTCCACTTCGAAAAGGCCCGGGCCGACGTGAACGGCGCGTATCCCATGGTGAACCGGGAGTTTGTCCGCCAGATCCGCCGGAACCACCCCGGCATCCTCTGGATCAACCGGGAGGACGACATGGGCCACGAGAGCCTGCGTCAGTCGAAAGAAAGCTACCACCCGGATCACATGGTGGAAAAATACACGGCGGTGATACAGCATGCATGACTACATCCTCCGCGCCTCGACCCCCCGGGACCGTGAGGCGCTGAAAAGCTTATGGAAGACCGCCTTCGGGGACGGGGACGACTACATCGACAGCTTCTTTGAAAACCTCTGGCAGCCGGAAAACGCCGTGGTCGCGGAGGTCGGCGGGGAGGTCGTCTCCGCCATGTATGTCCTGCCGGAGATCGCCCTGTTTCCCTACCGGCGCAAGACCCTCTCCGGGGCCTACACCTACGCCCTCGCCACCCTGCCGGAATACCGGGGCCGGGGCATCGGCACCGCGGTCTGCAAGGCCGCGAACGACCGCGCGCTGGCTTTGGCTGACGCGGCCTGCGTGCTCCCCGCGGAGCCGGGGCTCTATCCCTTCTATGAGAATGCCTCCGGGGCAAAAGCCCTGGGCTGCGTCAAGGAAGCCCGCATCCCCCGGGACGAGCTTGCGGCGTACGCCCCCTGCATGGCCGCCCGGGTCCCGGTGTTGGAGTACATGGGCATCCGCCAGCAGATTTTATCCGGCCTCCCCCACGCCGCCATGGGCCCGGAGTTCTATGAGCACCTGGAGCAGACGGGGACGGAATTTTTCGTCCTGGAACACGGCCTCGCCGCCGCGGAGACCGCCGACGGCGTCTGCCGCATCACGGAGCTTCTGGACCCGGACACCGACGGCATGACCTCCATCGCGGGTGTGGCCCGGTGGTGCCGGGCGGAGGAATACATCGTCCGCTCCCCCCTGTTCTTCGACGGGCCGGGCAAGCGCCGGAGCTTCGTCCTCGCGGCTCTGCGGGAAACCCCAAACTTCCCCGTGGCGGAGGACCTTTGGTGGGGATTTGGGCTGGATTGAGAATAATTTTTCAATTTCCCCGCGAATTTAATACTTTTGCAATATTCTGTCTCTTTCTTTTGTAATATCCGCCGGGTAGAATAAGAATTGCAAGAGACAGTTTCATCTTTTTCATTTTGTCCTCAATCCATAAGGAATTGCCGGAACGGTAGGCCCCGTTCCGGCAATTTCTTTTTCGATATTAACAAAAATTAATAATTCATTCACGCATTTTGGAAATAATCGTGTATATTGGACCCAGGAAAGACGATCCGGGGAGGTACGCATATGAAACGAAACGCGATCCTTTGGACCCTCTGCGGAGCGATGCTCCTGCTGGCGGGCTGCGGTACAGCCGAGACGACGGAAACAGTAAACCCACCCGCCGTCGAAGCCGTATCCATGCAGGAATCCGAGACGGTGGACGCCGTGATCACCTTCACCGACACAGGCGCTTCCGTGGAGGGCGTCGGCACGGAGATCGACGACGACGGCGAGGTGGACATCGTTGCCGGCGGCGTCTACCGCGTGACCGGAGCGAGCGAGAACGCCCGGGTGGTGGTGGACGCGGCGGACACAGAGGTCGTAAAGATCATCCTGGACGGCTGTGACCTTACCTGCCCGGACGACGAGGTGATCTATGTAAAGACCGCCCGCTCCGCCGTGGTGGAGCTTGCCTCCGGGACGGAGAACGTCCTCACGAGCGGCGATGCCCCGGCGGGACTTCTCTCGGACGTTATCCCGGACGAGGAGGCCGCCGGCGCGGCCCTGCGGTACAAATGCCCCCTGACCATCACCGGCACCGGCATTTTGACGGTGAACGGCTTCGTGAATAACGGCATCGGCGGCAGCGATGAATTAACCATCGAGGACGGCGTGATCGCCGTCACCGCCGTGAACGACGCCGTCAAGAGCAAGGCGGACATCGAACTCACCGGCGGCGTGATCTCCATTTCCTCCGCCGGCGACGGCATCCAGGCGGAGGCGGACGTCACCATCACCGGCGGCGCGGTGAGCATCCTCACCGGCGTCGGCGCAGCGGATGCGGATATGAAGGTCAGCGATTCGGCCTTCATGAGCGGCGGTTCCCCGGAGATGCGCGGCGATATGGACGAGACGGCGGACGTCAGCCGCAAGGGCATCAAGTCCGGAGCGGACATCACGATCACCGGCGGCTCCATCGCCGTGGACGCGGAGGACGACGCCATCCACGCCGGTGGGAACATCATCATCGCCGGCGGGGACCTGGCTCTCGGCTCCGGGGACGACGGCGTCCACGCGGACGGGACCCTTACCATTACCGGCGGCACGGTGGACGTACGCCTCTGCTACGAGGGGCTGGAGGCCAAGAATATCCGCATCGACGACGGGAATGTGAATATCGTCGCCACGGATGACGGCATGAACGTAAACGGCGGGGATTTCGGCGGCTTCCGGGGCGCCAGCGGCGAGGCCTCCGCGGAAACGGAGGACGCCGCGGACGAGGCCGAGGAGATCGCTACGGAGCTTCGCATCACCGGCGGACTTGTCGCGGTGGACTCCGGCGGCGACGGTCTCGACTCCAACGGCAGCATCTACATCGAGGGCGGCGAGGTATATGTCAGCGGTCCCTCCTCCGACTGGGACGCCGCCATCGACTACGGCGAGGGAAGCTCGGAATTCATCATCACGGGCGGCATCCTCATGGCGGGCGGATACTCCGGCATGGCGGAGGCTCCCCATGCATCGGAAAACGCCCAGGCGTCCATCTGGTACGCCTTTGAGGACTACGCCGGGGACGGCGCGGTATGCACCCTGACCGACGCCGACGGGAATGTGATTCTGTCCTTCCCCTTCGTCCACGGGTACAACTGCGTCGTGCTGTCGAGCCCGGACATCGCCGTGGGCGAGACATACACTCTCACCGTCGGAGATATGTCCGCCGAGATCGAGATGACCTCCGCGTCCTTCTCCAACCATACCCGGGGCGGCATGGGCGGCATGCGCATGGGCGGCGGCAGCCGGGAGGCCTCCGGCGAGGTCGAGAGCGAAGACGTGAGCGAATGAGCTTGCGAAGGGGACTGACCTCTGCTACAATACAATCGAATACCATGTTGTGAGGTGTTTTCCATGCCGGAATTCAAATGCGCGTGCCGCGGATGCCACGGCGGCTGCATGCACCTCGTCACCGTAGAACACGGCCGCGTTGTCAAGGTCCGTCCCGATCCCGAGGGACCTCTGAACCGCGGCCGTGCCTGCGTCAAGGGCATGAGCGTCATCGAGCAGATGTATCACCCGGACCGGCTGACCCATCCCATGCGGCGGGTCGGGCCCAAGGGCAGCGGGCAGTGGGAGCGCATCTCCTGGGACGAGGCGCTGGACGAGATCGCCGCGAAGCTCACGTCATACCGGACCCAGGACGGCCCCGAGAGCATCGCCCTCATCTCCGGGACGGGGCGGCATCACCTGGCCCAGTTCTGGCGGTTTGCCAACGTCCTGGGCACACCCAACGCCACCTCCTCCGGAGCGCTCATCTGCCTCGGTCCCCGAAAGAACGCGGGAGAGCTCTGCACCGGGCATTTCGCGGGGGTGGATTACTGGAGCGATACCCGGCCCGGGGGCATCCTCGTCTGGGGCGCGAACCCCGCCATCTCCGGCGCGGACGGAGAGCTGCAGTTTCTCATGCAGGACGCCGTGCGGGAGGGTATCCCCCTGCTCGTCGTGGACCCGAAGCCCAACGAGCTGACCCGCAAGGCGGCGATCTGGCTTTCCCTGCGGCCCGGGACGGACGGAGCCCTGGCCCTCGGCATCCTGCGCCTCCTCATCGAAAACGGCTGGTACGACCGGGAATTCGTGGAGGGCTATACCCACGGCTTTGCTGCCCTCCGGGAGCGCTGCCGGGAGTACGGCACGGACAGGGTGGCGGCCATCACGGGCCTTGCCCCGGAGGACATATACCGGGCGGCGGACTGGATCGCCCACACGAAGCCCCTGGCTCTCGAATGGGGCACCGCCATCGAGCAGAGCACCAACGCCCTGCAGACCTGCCGGGCCATCTTCATGATCCCGGCGCTGACGGGAAATTACGACGTCCCCGGCGGCTTTGTGGAGAGCATGGAGATCGCCCCCACCGCGGACATCCTGCTGGATCGGCTCTCGCCGGAGATGGCGAAAAAATGTCTCTCCGGGGGCTATCCCCTCTGCGACGGGACGGCTTCCCCCAAGCTCTTTGCCCATCCGTATTTCACGCTGGAGGCCATGCGCACGGGAAAGCCCTATCCCATCAAGGCCCTCATCGCCAGTGCGAACAACACGCTGCTATCCGTGGCGGACAGCCGCCACACGATGGAGTGCCTGCAGGCGCTGGAATTTTTCGTCTATATGGATATTTTCATGACCCCCACGGCGGAACTGGCGGACATCGTGCTGCCGGCGGCGCTGTGGCCGGAGATAGACAGCGTGTTCTGCATGCCGGAGTTCGGGGACGTGGCGGCGCTGTGCATGCGGAAAGCCGTGCAGGTGGGGGAATGCCGGGCGGACGAGGACGTGTTCCTGGAGCTTTCTAAGCGCATGGGTCTCGACTACGGCGCAGAGAGCCAGCGGGAGATTCTGGACGGCATCCTGGCGGAGCTGGGACGGCGGCGGCCGGAGTACGCGGGCATCGACTTCGACCGCTTCAAAGAGCTGGGCTGGATCGCCCCGGACCGGGAATACTTCGGCTATAAAACCCGCGGCTTTGCCACGCCTACGGGAAAATTCGAGCTGTGGTCCACGATCCTGGAGAGCTCCGGCGCGGACCCCCTTCCCTCATGGTCGGAGCCGCCGGAGACGCCCGTCTCCCGACCCGATCTCACCGCGGAATACCCCCTCATCCTCCTGACCGGAAGCCGGACGCAGCCGTTTTTCATCTCCAACAACCGGCAGATCAAATCCCTGCGCCGCCGGCATCCCTTTCCCCTCGCCGCCCTGAGCCCCGGGACCGCCGAGGCCCACGGCATCCGGGACGGAGACTGGATATTCATCGAGACGAGGCGGGGACGCATCACCCAAAAGGCGCAGATCGTGCCGGACATGCCGGAGGGCATGGTGAACTGCGAAATGGGCTGGTGGTATCCCGAGGCCGGCGCTCCGGGGTACGGCTGGGACGAGTCAAACGCCAACGTCCTCACCATCCTCGCGCCGCCCCACGACCCCATCGGCGGCGCCTATCCCGTCCGGGGTCTGCTGTGCCAAATCTATCGGAACCCGGACTGCGCCATCGAAGAACGCTATAACGCCTGGATAGGCAGTTGATTTTTTCCGATGCTTCCTATATAATCCCGCTTGGACATAGGGACGCATGTCCCAAATAACAAGAAAGGAAGTATCAAACAATGAGTAGTATGTCCAGGCAAAAGAAAACGACTGTCATCGTCATCGCTGTGGCTGTGGTTCTCGTGATCGCCGCGCTCGTCTGCTGGGCATCCTTCCGGCCCCAGGCGCTGGAGGGCGTGAAAGACGTCACCGTGACGGTGACCCATACCGACGGGACCGTCGTAACGGAGGAATTCGAGACGACCGCGCAGGTCCTCTCCGACGCCCTTGACGGGCACATCGCCATCGAGGGCGAGAACACGGAGTACGGCCTCTTCGTCAAAACCGTGGACGGCGAATACGCCGACGACACCGCGGGCACCTACTGGATGTTCAACGTAAACGGCGCCATGGGCGAGTACGGCGTGGACAGCCAGCCCGTCGCGGACGGTGATACCTACGACTTCTACACCATCACCTACTGACAAAAAGCGAGGCTACCGGCTCTCCCTGCGGGAGCTGGTGAGCCTCGCCCTTCTCGCCGCCATCATTATCGCGGCGAAGGAGGCCATGTCCCCCCTGCCGAACATCGAGCCGGTGACGCTGCTGCTGATCTGCGCGACGCTGGTCTACGGCGCGAAGGCCTTTTATCCCTGCATGATCTTCGTACTGGCGGAGGGCCTGCTCTACGGCTTCGGCTGGTACTTTTTCGTGTACGTCTACATCTGGCCGATCCTCGTGGGGATCGTTCTGCTGCTGCGAAGGCATATCAAAAGCTATGTTCTCTGGACCGTGATCTCCGGGCTGTACGGGCTGTTTTTCGGTCCCCTGTGCTGCCTGGAGGCTCTCGTGGTCAGCGGATGGTCCATGGCCTTTTCCTACTGGATCTCCGGCATCCCGTACGACGTTATCCACTGTGTCGGAAACGCGGTGCTGGCGGCGGTTCTGCTAAAGCCGCTGACGACGCTGCTCCGGCGGCTGGCGTACCCCGAAACTCCATAACAAAACGACGCCCCGCATATCCTGCGAGGCGTCGTTTGCTGTTTGTTATTCGTTTGCATCCTCCGGCGGGAAGGCCAGGGCGCGGAGGTCCTCCTGGGTGAAGACGTATTTCGTGCCGCAGAAGTCGCAGACGATCTCCGCATTCTCCCCGGCCTCCGCCATGTCCACCAGGTCCGCCCTGTCGATGGTGGTGAGGGCGTGGGCAAAGCGCTCCCGGGAGCAGGCGCATTGGTATGCCACCGGCGTCTGCTCGGTGATGTGGTACGGCATGCCCTTCAGCACCTGGGCAAAAAGCTCCTCCGCGCCGTCCTCATCCAGGATCGTGGTGACCTGGTCCATGAGGAAGATGTTCTCCTCCAGGGTACCGATGAGTTTTTCCTCCGCCCCGGGCATGAGCTGGACGATGAAGCCTCCTGCGGCCTTCACGGAGGTATCCGTATCCACCAGGACCCCCAGGGCACAGGCCGACGGGACCTGCTCGCTTTCGAGAAGGTACGCCGTCACGTCCTCCGCGATCTCGCCGCTGACGAGAGCCACGGAGCCGATGTAGGGCTCCCGGAGGCCCAGGTCGCGGCTGATCGTGAGCATGCCGGTATGCCCCACCGCGCCGCCGACGTCCAGCTTGCCGTCCGACCGGAGAGGCAGGTCCGCGCCGGGGTTTTCCATGAGTCCCCGGACGTTTCCCTCGTGGTCGGAGACGGCGATGATCTGTCCGGCAGGGCCGTCACCCTGGACCCGGATGGTGAGGCCGGCGTCGTCCTCCTTGAGCATGTTCCCCAGGAGGGACGCGGCGCAGAGAGTGCGTCCCAGGGCCGCCGTGGAGGTGGGAGCGGTGCGGTGGATCTCCCGGGCACGCTGCACCAGGTCCCTGCCGTCCACCACTGCCATTTTGATAAAGCCTTCCGCCGCCGTGGCGCGGATGATACGATCCATATAGGTCACCTCGCGTATCGAAATCTGCCCGGAAATCATACCACATCCGGCGGTATATGTAAAGAATTGTTAAGATTAACAAATTGTTATATTCATTTGGAAAAACCTGTGCTATAATCGCCCTAGATTTTGTCGCGGAGGATGAATCATGGAGAAAAAATACCGGCTGCCCCTGTGGGCGTGGATCGCCATCGGGCTCATTGGCCTCGCGATCACGGCTTTGATCTTCGTGTGGCAGCGGTACTACGTCATCACCCACACCCACACGCCCATCGAGCGGCAGACCGCGGGCGAGTGGTTCGATCTGACGCCGGAGAACGCGGTCTGCGGAAACGGCGGCGAACTGGTGAGCCGGATGCGCCTCGGCACGGAGAACAAGGTCATCGTCTTCTTCTACGGCGGGGGCATCAGCCTGAACGAGTACACCGCCGCACGGCCCTACATCGGCATGACCATCGACGTGGAACCGGGCTTCTACGCCGCGGACACCGACGGCGAGATCCCCGAATGGTGCAGCGCCGGTCTCGGGGACGACACCGCCCAGAACCCCTTCCGCGGGTGGAGCATCGTGGTCGTTCCCTACACCACGGCGGACTTCCACATCGGAAACACCGACTACCCCTACACCGCGCTCGACGGCTCCGACGCGGTGCTGCACCACCACGGCTACGCCAACTATCGGGCGATTATGGACGAGGCGATGGCGTATCTGGATTCCGCCCCGGAGGAGCTTCTCGTGGCGGGCTACAGCGCGGGAGGCTACGGCGCGGCGATGCTGACAGAGGACCTGCTGGAAAACTACTTCCCCGGCGCGGGACACACGACCCTGTGCGTGGACAGCTCGCTGCTGCTCCTGGACAACTGGGAGGAGGTCTTCCGAGACATCTGGAACGCGGATGAGCACTTTGTCGAAAAGCTCGAAACGCCGAATCTCATCGTGGACTTCATGAGCGATCTCTACAAAACCTACGGCGAGGCCATGACCTTCCTCTACATCGGCTCCGTCCGGGACGGAGCACTCAGCCGGTACCAGACCTACTTCGACACCGGCGTCTACGCTGCGGACAACCGGAACATCTGGGTCTACACCAATTACCTGCGAGTGATGACGGCGGAGCTGAAAACAAAAATCCCCACCATCGGCATCTATCTGTTTGACCGGCTTCCCTTTTCCATCCGTCCGAATCAATTCCTGCTCACCCAGCACACCATCCTGGAGACGAACACCGCTTTCTGGCCTCTGACGGACCGGCTGTCCGTCATCCAATGGCTGTCCGACGCGGTAAACGGAAACGTCACCACCCACGGCCTGGAGCTTCTGAAATAACAACATCCCGGAGAGCGTGAATCTCTCCGGGATGATTTTTTGGGGGTCAGGGTTTGGCCTCGATCTCCGGGCTGCAGGTCAGCTCGATGCCCAGCTTGCGGTAGACGCTCTCGTCCACGGAGGACATAAGGACGGTGGAGTGGGCCTGGGCACCGCGGAGGGCGGGAAGCTGCTCCATGGCGCGGCGGGCTTTCTCGCTGACGGCGGCGCTGACGGACAGGGCGATGAGGGTCTCGTCCGAGTGGAGGCGGGGATTGTGTCCGCCGAGATACCGGGTCTTAAGAGTCTGGATGGGCTCGATGGCGGCGGCCTCCACAAGATCCTCCTCCCGGTCGATGCGTCCGGCGGCCTTCAGGGCGTTCATCAGCGCTGCGGAGGCCGGTCCGAGAAGGTCCGAGGTCTTCCCCGTCACGATGCGTCCGTCGGGCAGCTCGATGGCCATGGCAGGCTTGCCGGTGAGTTCCTCTTTCAGAAGGGCTTTGCCCACCACCGCCCGGTCGGCGGGCTTGCACTCGGCTTTTTTCATGAGGAGTTCTTGCTTGTAGAGTTCCTCGCGGGGGGCATTCCCGCGCTTTACCGCCGCGGCGGTCTTGAAGTAGCGGCGGATGATCTCCTGCCGGGCGGCCTCCCGGCATATCTTGTCGTCGGAGATAGCCATGCCCACCATGTTCACGCCCATGTCCGTGGGGGATTTGTAGGGGCATTCGCCGCCGGAGATGGACTCAAAGATCGCCCGCAGGACCGGGAATATCTCCACATCCCGGTTGTAGTTCACCGTGGTGATGCCATAGGCCTCCAGGTGGTAGGGGTCGATCATGTTCACGTCGTCCAGGTCCGCAGTGGCGGCCTCATAGGCCAGGTTCACGGGGTGGCCCAGGGGGAGGTTCCAGACCGGGAAGGTCTCGAACTTCGCGTACCCCGCCTTCACGCCGCGCTTGTTCTCGTGGTAGAGCTGGGACAGGCAGGTGGCCATTTTCCCGCTGCCGGGTCCCGGGGCGGTGATGACCACCAGGTCCCGGCCGGTTTCGATGTAGTCGTTCCGGCCGAAGCCCTCGTCGCTGACGATGTGGGGGATGTTCGAGGGATAGCCGTCGATGTGGTACAGCGTGAACACCCGGATGCCCATGGCGTCCAGCTTCTGGCGGAATTTCGCCGCGGCGGGCTGTCCGGCGTATTTCGTGATGACGATGCTGCCGACGTAAAATCCGCGCTTTTCAAAGACATCCTTCAGCCGCAGGGCATCGGCGTCGTAGGTGATGCCGAGATCCCCCCGGACCTTCTGCTGCTCGATGGCGTCGGCGCTGATGACGATGACGATCTCCGCCCGGTCCTTGAGCTGCTCCAGCATTTTGAGCTTGTTGTCCGGCGCAAAGCCCGGAAGCACCCGGGAGGCGTGGTTGTCGTCGTAGAGCTTCCCGCCGAACTCCAAATACAGCTTGCCGAAATGTCCGACCCGCTCCATGATGCGCTCGGACTGCAGCTTCAGATAGAGCTGCGAGTCAAACCCGATGGTTTTTGTTTCGCTCATCCTTCTTTCCTGCTCTCTCGTAAAATGGCGGTCAGGCCAAATGGCCCTTGGCCCGGATAATTTCGATGACGCTGTCCACGTATTTCTCGCAGATCTCCTCGGTGCCGGCCTCCACCATGACGCGGATGACAGGCTCGGTGCCGGACTCCCGGACGAGGATGCGTCCGGTGTCGCCCAACTCCTCCGCCACCTTCGCCACGGCTGCCTGGACATCCGGGTCGTTCTGAGCGTCGGGCTTCGACTTCACCCGGACGTTTTTCAGGACCTGGGGATAGAACACCACGGGAGCGGCAAGCTCGCTCATGGGCTTCTGCTTCGCCAGCATGACCTCCATCATTTTGAGGCTCGTGAGGATGCCGTCGCCGGTGGTGGCGTATTTCGTGAAGATGATGTGACCGGACTGCTCGCCGCCGATGCGGTGGCCGTTCTGGACCATGTTCTCGTAGACGTATTTGTCTCCGACCTTGGTCTTTTCGTACTCGATGCCGACCTTATCGAGAGCCTTATACAGGCCGAAGTTCGACATGACCGTGGTGACGACCTTGTTGTTCAGGAGCTTTCCCCGCTCTTTCATGTAGAGGCCGTAGACATAGAGGATGTGGTCGCCGGTGACGACGTTGCCCTTTTCGTCCACGCAGAGGCAGCGGTCCGCGTCGCCGTCGTAGGCAAAGCCCACGTCCAGGCGGTTTTCCACGACGAATTTCTGCAGATGCTCGATGTGGGTGGAGCCGCAGTCGGTGTTGATGTTGCAGCCGTCCGGGGCGTCGTTTATGACGTAGACCTTTGCTCCCAGGGCATCGAACACGCCCCGGGCGATGGACCAGGCCGCGCCGTTGGCACAGTCAAGACCGACCTTCACGCCCTTGAAGCTGTACTTCGACAGTGAAATGAGATAGCCGATGTAGCGATTCCGTCCGGCGACGTAGTCCACCGTGCGGCCGATGTCGGCCTTCTCCGCCATGGGGATCTCCACCTCGCCGTCGATGTAGCGCTCGATCAGCAGGAGGGTCTCCTCATCCATCTTCTCGCCATGGGCGTTCACGATCTTGATGCCGTTGTCGTAGAAGGGGTTGTGAGAGGCGGAGATCATGATGCCGCAGTCGAAATCGTCCACCCGGGTGATGTAGGAGACGGAGGGGGTGGTGGTGACGTGCATGATGTAGGCGTCCGCGCCGGAGGCCATGAGGCCTGTGCAGAGGGCGTACTCGAACATATAGCTGGATCGGCGGGTATCCTTGCCGATGACGACCTTCGCCTTTTTGTCGATGCGTTCGCCGTAGTACCAACCGAGGAACCGGCCGATCTTGATGGCGTGCTCGTAGGTAAGGTCCTTATTGGCTTCCCCGCGGAAGCCGTCGGTGCCGAAGTATTTTCCCATGGTTCTCGTTTCCTATCTGTTAGATTTTCAGGTTTTGAAGCGGACCTCGCCGTTATCCCGCCAGATGCTGTTTTCCGGGACGACGCCCCGGACGCAGGAGGTGGGATATACGTTGGAGTTCCGGCCGATGACGGTTCCGGGGTTGCAGACGGCGTTGCAGCCGACCTCGACGTGATCCCCCAGCATGGCTCCGAACTTCTTGATGCCGGTCTCGATCTGCTCGGCGCCGTTGTGGACCACCACGAGCTTTTTGTCGGACTTCACGTTGGAGGTGATGGAGCCGGCACCCATGTGCGAATAATAGCCGAGGATGCTGTCGCCGACGTAGTTATAGTGGGGCGTCTGGACGTGGTCGAAGAGGATCACGTTTTTGAGCTCCACGGAGTTTCCCACGACGCAGTCCGCGCCGACGAGAGCCGAGCCGCGGATGAAGGCTCCGTGACGGACCTCGGTGTTGGGTCCGATGATGCAGGGAGCGCCGAGATAGGCCGAGGGGAACACCGTGGCGGTCTTGTGGACCCAGACATGCTCGGAGACTTCGTTATACTCCTCCCCCAGCGTTGGACCGAGGGCCAGAATGAAGTCCTTGATGCCGGCCAGGGCCTCCCAGGGGTAGGTGAACTGCGAGAGATAGTCCTTCGCGAGGGTGTGGTCGAGGTCGAACAATTCGGGTATAGTGTACATGGATTTTTTGCCTCCGTAAATAGTTAGGAAAGGCTTTTTACAGCCTTTCCTTCTTTTCGATGTCCAGGAAATATTTGTAAGTGTCTACCGTCAGCTCGCCGCAGGCCTCCTCGTCGCAGGCGATGATGGCGGCGTTGTGCATCTGCAGCGCGGAGCAGGTCCATTTCTGGCTCACGCCGCCCTCCACCGTCGCCGCGAGGGCACGGGCTTTGTTGTGGCCGCTGATGAGGACAAGGACCTCCTTGGAGTCCGTGACGGTGCCGATGCCGACGGAAAGGGCCTGGGCCGGGACCTTCTCGGGGTCGCCGCCGAAGAAGCGGGAGTTCACGATGCGGGTATCGGTGGTGAGGTCACGCACGCCGGTGCGGGAGGACAGAGACGTATACGGCTCGTTGAAGGCCAGGTGTCCGTCCACGCCGATGCCGCCCATGAAGAGGTCGATGCCGCCGCAGGAGGCGATCTTCTCCTCATAGCGAGCGCATTCCCCGGCGGGATCGTCGGTCATGCCGTTGAGGATGTTGAGGTTCTCGGGTTTCATGTCCACAAGGTGGTCGAAGAAGTTTTCGTGCATGAAGTACCAGTAGCTCTGGTCGTGCTCGTGGGGCAGGCCGAGATACTCGTCCATGTTGAAGGTGACGACGTTCGCGAAGGACAGCTCCCCCGCCTGGTTCATCCGGGCGAGCTCCTTATATACGCCGATGGGAGACGAACCCGTGGGAAGTCCCAGCACGAAAGGACGTGCCTCCCGGTGAGCGTTGATCTTCGCCGCGATGTAGTGGGCCGCCCAAAGGCTCATTTTGTCGTAATCATCCTGAATAACAACGCGCATGTGTGTATCTCCTTTTTTATGGTTTTCCTGTTTAAACGCCGGCGTCAGCCAAGAGCCTCCGCCTACAACCTATTGATTATACTCCATGCGTTTTCATAAGTCAAGAGAAAATTTTGCATAAGTTTTTTTAATGCTCATTCACGGATATTCTGTCGCAGGGCAATCGCTTACGAAAAGTTGTGGTTAACATAATATTGTGGTAAACTGCCTCCGAGAGGAGGCGAGGCCATGAGCCG
>CAYNZM010000007.1:8675-33178 GCA_964401725.1 uncultured Oscillospiraceae bacterium | reverse complement strand
AGCGCATCCGCACCTATAACTTCCCCCAGGGCCGGGTGACGGATCACCGCATCGGGCTGACCCTGTATAAGATCGACAGCATCATGAACGGCGATCTGGACGAGCTCATCGACGGGCTCATCACCGCCGACCAGGCGGAAAAACTGAAGGCGGAAGCAGAATGACCGAGATCATCACGGAAAACATAGCCCGGGCCGCGGAGCATATCCGCGCCGGAGGCCTCGTCGCCGTGCCGACGGAGACGGTGTACGGCCTCGCGGGAAACGGCCTGGACGCCGCCGCCGTGGAGCGCATTTACGAGGTCAAGGGCCGTCCCGCAGTGAAGCCCCTGTCCCTGATGGTGCCGGGGCCGGAGGCGCTGGACCGCTGCGGGGCGAAGGTGAAGCCCGGAGCCTACGCTCTCGCGGAGGCCTTCTGGCCGGGTCCCCTCACCATCGTTGTGCGGGCGGCGGAGGGAATTCCCTCCATCGTGCTGGCGGGCGGGGACACCGTGGGCCTGCGCTGCCCGGACAGCGAGAAGACCCTCGCGCTTCTGCGGACCTGCGGCGTGCCTCTCGCCGCGCCCAGCGCCAATCCCTCCGGGCAACCCAGCCCGAAGACCGCGAGGGAGGTCCTGGCCTACTTCGACGGCGCCATCGCCGCCGTGATCGACGGCGGACCCTGCACCCTGGGCACAGAGAGCACCATCGTATCCCTCGCGGGGGAGGGGATCGCCGTTCTGCGGCAGGGAGCTTTGCCGGAGCGGAACATCCGCCGCCGCCTCATCGACGGCCTCACCGTCGTCGGCGTCACCGGCGGCAGCGGCACCGGCAAGACCACGGCCCTTTCCGTCCTCCGGTCGATGGGGGCTCTTGTCATCGACGCGGATGCGGTGTATCATGAGCTCTGCGCCTCCTGCGGGGATATGCTGGGGGAGATCGATGAGCGATTTCCCGGCGCGGTGGAAAACGGCGTCCTGCAGCGAAAGCGTCTGGGGGAGCTGGTGTTCTCCGACGCCGAGGCCCTGAACGACCTGCGGCACATCACGGACCGGTACGTGGAGCGGGAGATCGACCGCCGCCTGTCCGACCACGCCGCAGAGGGCGGTACCCTCGCCGCCGTGGACGCCATCAATATCCTCGACACCAATCTAATGCACTACGGCATCCGCACCGTGGGCGTCACCGCCCCGGAGGAGGCCCGCGTCGCCCGCCTCATGGCCCGGGAGGGCGTGACGGCGGAGTATGCCCGGCTGCGCATCCGCGCCCAGAAGCCGGACGAATACTTTGAGCAAAACTGCGATTTCACGCTCCGCAACGACGGGACCATGGAGGAATTCCGCCGCCGCTGCGAGGCCTTATTTACAACGATCCTGGAGGTATAAACATGGACGAGATCAAAAACGAGCTGTTTTATCGGCAGAAGAACGGGTACGACATCATCAGCGTCAAGGACCGGGCGGCCCTGGAGGACTATTCCGAGGACTACATGACCTTCCTCGAAAACGCCCGCACGGAGCGGGAGGCAGTCCGGCAGGCGGTGGCCCTGGCGGAAGCCGCGGGCTTCCACGCCCTGGCGGAGGGTCCGGCCGGCATCCAGCCCGGGGAGAAGGTATATTATGTAAACCGAGGCAAGGGATTGCTGCTGGCCGTCGGAGGCAAGCGTCCCATGGCGGAGGGCGTCGTCATCGCGGCGGCGCATATCGACTCCCCGCGTCTGGACCTCAAGCAGGTCCCCCTGTATGAGGACTCGGAGCTTGCCTATCTCCGCACCCACTATTACGGCGGCATCAAAAAATACCAGTGGACCGCGATCCCCTTGGAGCTTCACGGCGTTGTGAGCCTCAAAACCGGCGAGACGGTGGATGTTTCCATTGGACGGGACGCGGATGACCCGCAGTTTGTCATCACGGACCTGCTGCCGCATCTTGCCGCGGACCAGATGGGGAAGACCGCCGCGAAGCTCATCGAGGGGGAGAAGCTCTGCCTTCTGGCGGGCAGCGTACCCTATGCCGGGGAGGGGGACCAGAGGGTGAAGCTCGCGGTCCTGAGCCTCCTGAACGACAAATACGGCATTGTGGAGGAGGACTTCATCTCCGCGGAGCTGGAGGTCGTCCCGGCGTTTCCCGTGCGGGAGATCGGCATCGACCGCAGCATGATCGGCGGCTACGGTCAGGACGACCGGGTCTGCGCCTATGCGGAGCTTGCCGCCATTCTGGAGACGGAGGCTCCGGAGCGTACAGCGGTGTGCATTCTGGCGGACAAGGAAGAGATCGGCTCCGAAGGCGTCACCGGCATGCGCAGCGCGGCCTTCGAGCGGTTCATGGAGCGCATCATCGGCGGGACCTGCTCCGTGCAGACCTGCTTCTCGAAGAGCCTCTGCATCTCCGCGGACGTGACGGCGGCCATGGACCCGCTGTACGCCGAGGTCAGCGAGCGTCAGAACGCCGCGAAGCTCAACTACGGCGTGGGCCTGTGCAAGTTCACCGGCGCCCGCGGGAAATCCGGCGCGTCGGACGCCTCGGCGGAGCTCGTGGGCTATATCCGCCGTCTCTGCCATGACAACGACATCCTCTGGCAGATGTGCGAGCTGGGCAAGGTCGATCAGGGCGGCGGCGGCACCGTGGCCATGTTCATGGCCCAGCGGGACATCGACACCATCGACGCGGGCGTTCCCGTCCTCTCCATGCACGCCCCCTACGAGACCACCGCAAAGCTGGACTGCTACATGACCTACAAGCTGGTGAAGGCGGCTTACAACGCCTGAAACACCGGAAATATTTTTCACCCATACCGGGCAGACTGGTATGGGTGATTTTTTATGGACGACATTCGCAATGCCGGCGCGGCCCGGGCGGCTTCTGTCCAGGTTTTGAGCATCGTCGGGCAGATCGAGGGACATCAGCTCCTGGGGGACGACTGCAAGACCACGAAGTACGAGCATGTCTATCCCCTCCTGGCGGCGGTGGAGGAAACTCCGGAGGTGGAGGGGCTTCTCGTCCTCATCAACACCGTCGGCGGGGACATTGAGGCGGGCCTCGGCATCGCGGAGCTCATTGCGGGCATGGAAAAGCCCACGGCGAGCCTCGTCCTCGGCGGGGGTCACAGCATCGGCGTTCCCCTGGCCGTCAGCGCGAAGCGAAGCCTCATCGCTCCCAGCGCCGCCATGACCATCCATCCCGTGCGGATGACCGGCACCGTGGTGGGGGCGCCACCGACGTACGAGTATTTTGCCCGCACCCAGGAGCGCATCGTCCGTTTCGTGACGGAGCATTCCCGCGTCACTCGAGAGGCGCTGGAGGGGTACATGCTCCGCACCGGGGAGATCGCCAACGACGTGGGCTCCATCATCGACAGCCGGGAGGCGGTGGCCTGCGGCCTCATGGACGCGGCGGGAACGCTGTCCGACGCCCTGGCCTGGCTCCACGCCGCGGGAAAGCGAGAATTGCCATCCTCCGAACTGAGCTTCTGACGGGATGCACGAGGTCGTTCTGACCTTGTAGCTTTTCTGAAATATAGCTGAATGGCAAACCGACGGAACGGCAAGGGTTTTCCGGCTTTTAGTGAAAAATATTCATAATTTACGACTTTTATGCGGATATATGCATTGGTTATTCACGTGTTTTTAAATATTCATGTGAACTAAATATTTATTGGATGTTATGTTGAATAATTATGCATACAATGTATAAATGTAACCCTGTTGTTACAAATGATTGCAGAGCGGTGTCAATCGCGGCGGATGGGTTGCGCGACGTGGGGAAAACTGATTAGTTAATCCTAATTTTATCCCACACTTAATCAGCTAAAAATGGCACGAAACGACAAAACACTTTAGGCTGTGAAAACAAAAAGAAAACCCCGAAAGCCTTGTGGCTCTAGGGGTTTTCTAGTGGCAGCGGAGGAAGGATTCGAACCCTCACATACGGAGTCAGAGTCCGCTGTGCTACCTTTACACAACTCCGCTACGCTCGCAACAGATGATATTATACACAAAATCCGGGAGATGTCAAGGGGCATTCTGCGGATTTCGCGTCACTTCTGCAGATAATTTTTCACCAGCTCCTGCAGAAGCTCGTCCCGGTCGATTCGGCAGATCAAGGCCCGGGCGTTGTTGTAGTTCGTGATGTAGGTCGGATCCTCGGAGAGGATATATCCCACGATCTGGTTGATGGGGTTGTAGCCCTTCTCGATCAGAGAGTTGTATACGCTGGACAGGATCTCGCGGATCTCAGCGCTGTGGTCCAGGACTTTGAATTTCCGGGTGGAGTCTTCCATGGTGTGTACCTCCTTGATCGGTGTAGCCGCGAAAAAAGCACGGCATAATGGCTTGTCTGCTACCATTATACCATGCTTTTTCAAAAAGAAAAGGGATAAATGTTACAATTCTATTAAGAATTGGCATCAAACCCGGCGGATCACCGGATGACGGCGTTGTGCTCCTTGGCCAGGGCGGCGAGGATGGCGCTCATGGTCTCCGCGGCGTGTTCCTCGGTGAGGGTCTGGTCCGCGGCCCGGAGGGTCAGGGAGAAGGCAACGCTCTTGTGACCCGCAGGGATGGGTGCGCCGGTGTAGACGTCGAAGAGCTTCACGGCTTCGAGATACTGCCCGCCGGCGGCGGTGATGGTGTCCGTCAGCGCCGCCACGGGAATATCCGCCCGGCAGACGAGCGCGATGTCCCGGGTGATGGCGGGGTACTTCGGCAGGGGCACGAAGGTCTTCTCCGGACTCTGGACGGCGCGGAGGGCGGGCATGTCGAGCTGGGCGCAGAAGGCCTCGTTCTCCAGGCCGTAGTTCCCGCAGACCAGGGGATGGACCTGGCCCAGAATGCCCACGACGCGGCCATTGGAGAGAATTTTCGCGCAGCGGCCGGGGTGGAAGGAGGGATCGTCCCGCTCCGCCTCAAAGCGGACGTTTTCGATGCGCAGGTCCTTCAGCAGGGCCTCCACGCAGCCCTTGAGCTGGAAGAAGTCCGCGTCGCCGCCGTACTCGCCCAGGGTGAGGAACACGGGCTCCTCCGCGAGACGGCTGTCCGCCTGGGGGAGATACACCGTGGCGGCCTCGTAGAAGCGCACGACGGGGTTCCGGCGGGCGGCGTTGGTGGAAAGCACCTCCAGCATGGAGGGCAGGGGGGTGGTGCGCATGACGCTGCGGTCCTCCCCCAGAGGGTTCTGGATGACCAGGGCGTTTCGCAGGGGGGAATCCTCCGGCAGACGGATCTTGTCCCAGGCGGCGGGGCTTCCGAAGGAATAGGTGAGGATCTCCGTAAAGCCCATGGCACGGCAAACGGCGGCGGCCTGGTTTTCAAATGCCTGCTTCGGGCTCCAGCCGCCCTGGGCGGTCTTGCCCCGGAACATGGTGGGCTCGATCACGTCGTAGCCGTAGAACCGGGCCACCTCCTCCGCGAGATCGGCGTAGTGCTCGATGTCGGAGCGCCAGGTGGGAACGAGGACCTCGTCGCCCCGCATTTCGAAGCCCAGCTTCTCCAAAACGGAGATCATGTACTCCCGGGTGAAGTCGGTGCCCAGAAGGGCGTTGATGCGCTCCGGCTCCAGGGTGACGGTCTTCTCCCGGGTGGGAGCGGCCACGGCGTCGATCATGCCGCCTACGACCTCCCCCGCGCCGAGAAGCTCCACCAGCTCGCAGGCACGCTCCACGGCGGGGATGGTGCCCTCCGGGTCCAGGCCCTTCTCGAATTTGGAGGAGGCGTCCGTCCGCATGCCGAGGGCGATGGCGGTCTTGCGGATGGAGGTGCCGTTGAAGTTTGCGGACTCGAAGATGATGGTGTTCGTGGTGTCCATGATCTCGGAGTTCTCGCCCCCCATGACCCCCGCGAGAGCCACGGGCTTTTCCTCGTCCGCGATGACGAGCATATGGGGGGTGAGCCGGCGGCTGGAGCCGTCCAGGGTCACGAGGGTCTCCCCGGGCTCGGCCCGGCGCACGACGATCTTCCCGCCGCCCAGGCAGCTGTAGTCGAAGGCGTGCATGGGCTGGCCGTATTCCTGCATCACGTAGTTCGTGATGTCCACGATGTTGTTGATGGGCCGGATGCCGGAGGCCCGCAGGCGGCGGCGCAGCCACGCGGGAGACGGCTCGATGCGGATGTTTTTCACCATCCGGGCGGTGTACCGGGGACAGAGCTCCGCGTCCCGGATATCGATGGAGAGGTGGTCGTGGATGTCCCCGCCGGCGGAGGCCTCGACCTCCGGCTCATGGACGCGGAACTCCGTGCCGAAGGTGGCGGCGGCCTCCCGGGCCAGACCGATGACGCTCAGGCAGTCCGGGCGGTTGTTTGTGATCTCGAACTCCACCACGCTGTCCGTCAGTCCCAGGACGGTCTTGATGTCGTCCCCGGGCTCGCAGGGCTCCTGGAGGATGAAGATGCCGTCCTCGATGGCGTAGGGGTAGTCGTGGGTGTCGAGGCCCAGCTCGCCCAGGGAGCAGAGCATGCCCTCGCTGGTGACGCCCCGGAGCTTGCCGGTGTGGATCTCCTTGCCGCCGGGGAGGGTGGAGCCGTCCAGCGCCACGGGAACGAGATCGTCCACGGAGACGTTCTGCGCGCCGGTGACGATGGTGAGGTCGCGGTCGCCGCCCACGTCGATCTTGCAGACCCAGAGGTGGTCGGAGTCGGGGTGGGGGCTCATGAAGGTGACCTTGCCCACCACGACCCGGCGGATGCCCTCGCCGGTGTGGGAGACGGTCTCTACCTTGGAGCCGGACATGGTCATGCCGTCGCAGAATTCCTTGTCCGAGACGGTGATTTTGGTATAGTCGTTCAGCCATTCACGGGATAGATTCATGGTGTCGTACCTCCCCTCAGAACTGGGCCAGGAAGCGGTCGTCGTTTTCAAACATCAGCCGCAGATCGCTGATGCCGAAGCGGAACATGGCCATGCGTTCCGCGCCGACGCCAAAGGCAAAGCCGGAGTATTTCGCGGTGTCGATGCCGCAGCCCTCCAGCACCTTGGGATGCACCATGCCCGCGCCGAGAAGCTCGATCCAGCCCTCGCCCTTGCAGACGCGGCAGCCCTTGCCGTGGCACTCGAAGCACTCCACGTCCACCTCACAGCTCGGCTCGGTGAAGGGGAAGTGGTGGGGACGGAAGCGGGTGCGGGTCTCGGGACCGTAGAGCCGGTGGACCAGCTCGTTGAGCGTGCCTTTGAGGTCCGCGAAGGTGATGCCCTCGTCCACGACGAGGCCTTCGATCTGGTGGAACATGGGGCTGTGGGTGGCGTCCACCTCGTCCTTGCGGTAGACCCGGCCGGGAGAGATGACCCGGATGGGCAGGGGCTGGGTCTCCATGACGTGCACCTGGACGGGGCTCGTCTGGGTGCGGAGCAGGACCTCGTCGTCATCGTCGAAGTAGAAGGTATCCTGCCGGTCCCGGGCGGGGTGGCCCTCGCCGGTGTTCAGGCGGTCGAAGTTGTAGCTGGAAAGCTCCACCTCCGGACCCTCGGCGATGGTGAAGCCCATGCCGATGAAGATCTCCTTTGCCTCGCCGATGACCTTGTTCAGCGGATGCTGGCGGCCGATGCGGACGGGTCTGCCGGGGAGGGTGACGTCCGTGGTCTCGGCGGCGAGACGGGCGTCCAGAGCCTTCTGGGCGAGCATCTCCCGTCCGACGTCGATGGCCTCGGTGAGCTCCTCCCGGATCTGGTTGGCGAGCTGGCCCATGACGGGGCGTTCCTCGGCGGAGAGCTTGCCCATTTGCTTCAGGACAGCAGTGAGCTCGCCTTTTTTGCCCAGGTATTTGATGCGGAGAGCCTCCAGCGCGTCCAGCGCTCCGGCCTCCCGGATCGCCGCGAGAGATTCCTCCCGCAGCTGCCGCAGTGTCTGTTCCATAAGTTTCGGTGCTCCTTGCGCGTATATAAGACATAATATTGAATACTAAACTTAACTTATACCACAATTCCGTTTTTTTAGCAACCGTTATCCTAAAATCAGCGCATAAATAAATTGACGGACCTTTTTCGGGGGGATATAATAGTGCCCGGAACCAGAGGAGGCGGGAGACGATGGAATTATCAGACGCGAAACGCATGAAAGCGGCGGATACGGCTGCCATCCAGGGCGGGATCGACTCCCTGCGCCTCATGGAGAACGCCGCGGGCTTCGTCTGTGCCGCGGCGGAGGAATATCTCCGGGAGGACCGTCGGGCGGCGGTGTTCTGCGGTCCGGGCAATAACGGCGGCGACGGCGTGGCGGCGGCGCGGCTCCTGCGGGAGCGGGGCGCGGAGGTCCGGGCCTTTCTCGTGGGGGATCGGGCCAAAATGACGGCGGATACCCGCGCGATGGAGAAGGCTCTCGTCGATTGCGGCGGCACGCTGGAGGATTATCGCCCGGAGGATCAAAGCATCGCGGATTTTGCGATGCATGCGGACGTTCTCATCGACGCCATCTTCGGTGTGGGTCTCTCCCGGGACCTTTCCGGGGACGCCCTCGCGGCGGTCCGGCTCATGAACGCAGCGAAAGCCTCCGTCGTATCGGCGGACATCCCCAGCGGCGTCTCGGCGGACACCGGGCGCATCCTGGGCGAGGCGGTAAAAGCGGACGGCACCGTGACCTTTACCCGCCCAAAGCCCGGGCATTTCGTGGAGCCCGGGTGCGTCTATTGCGGCGAGGTCCGGGTGGCGGACATCGGCATCCCTCGGCCTCTCGCGGAGGGCAGCGGCTGCGGCGTCTTTGCCATCCATGGGGAGGACCTGCGGCTGCCCCGGCGTCCCCGGCTGAGCCACAAGGGAGATTACGGCAAGCTCCTCATCCTCGGCGGCAGCGTGGGCTATACCGGCGCTCCCAGCCTCTGCGCCCGGGCGGCGGTCCGGGCCGGGGCGGGACTGGTATATCTCGGTGTCCCGGCGGATATATATGAAATAACCGCGGTCAAAAACGACGAGGCCATGCCCTTTCCCCAAAACGACGAGGCCATCTCCCAGCGGCTTTCCCAGTGCGATGTCTGTGTCATCGGTCCCGGCATGGGCCGGAGCGAGAAGACCCTGGCCCTGACCCGCCGGGTCCTGCGGGAATTTTCCGGGCCGGTGGTGGCGGACGCGGACGCTCTGTGGGCCATCGCCCAGGACCTTTCCGTGCTGGAGGGGACGGCGGCGGTGCTGACGCCCCACGAGGGGGAGTTCCGGCGGCTTTTAGGCCGTCCGGTGACGGATCGGCTGAACGACGCCCGGGATTTTGCGAAAGCCCACGGCTGCGCTCTGGTCCTGAAGGGCCACCGCAGCGTCTGCGCCTTCCCGGACGGCGGCGCGTATGTCATCGACGCGGGCAGCCCCGGCATGGCCAAGGGCGGCAGCGGCGACGCGCTGGCGGGCGTGATCGGGGCGCTGCTGGGGCAGCTTCCCTCCCGGCGGGCGGTGGTGACGGCCTGCTGGCTCCACGCCCGGGCCGGGGACCTGGCCGCGGACCGCTTCGGGGAGTACGCCATGACCGCCGGGGACCTCATCGAGCGTCTGCCCCAGGCGGAGATGGAGATCCTCGGATAAATATCACTTACAGGAGTCACGATGCGGAAAACCATTCTTTCCGTACTGATGATACCCCTCCTGCTCCTCGCCGGCTGCGGCGGGCGGGAGGCAAGGCTGGAACGGCGCTTCGATGCCTTCCGCGAGAACGTCCTCGCCGCCTCCCGGATCACCCTCCGGGCGGAGCTCACGGCGGACTGCGGCGGCACGACGGAGGAATATGTCCTCGACGTGACCTGCGACGGCAGCGAGACCGCCGTGACCATCCTCCGGCCCCGGCTTCTCGCCGGTGTCACCGCGAAAGCCAAATGGGGCGAGACCACCGTTGCCTACGGCGACGTGCTCCTGGGCATGGGACCGCTGGACGAGGACGGCACGACCCCGGCCTCGGCGCTGCCGGTGATCCTCGCCGCCATGGCGGGGGGAGGCATGGAGCTCCTGTGGCAGGAGGATGGATGCCTCGCGGCGAGACTCTACGCGGGGGAACACTCCCGCTGCACGATCTGGCTGGACGAAAACGACATCCCCATCGCGGCGGAGATCGCCTCCGACGGACGCGCGGTCATCACCTGCCGTCTGTCGGACTGGGACCTCACCCCGGGCTGATGGGTTATTACGAAAGAGAGAAAACGCTATGAACGACCGGACCAAACGCACCTGGGCGGAGATCGACCTCGCCGCCATCGAGCACAACTACCGGGCCATGCGGGCCTGCCTGCCGGAGGGATGCAAGTTCCTCGGCGTGGTGAAGGCCGATTCCTACGGCCACGGGGCGATTCCGGTGTCGAAGCGCCTCGAGGCCATCGGCTGCGACTACCTTGCCGTGGCCTGTCTCGACGAGGCGAGGACCCTGCGGGAGGCGGACATCGGGCTTCCCATTATGATCCTTGGCTTCACTCCGGCGGAATACGCTTCCGAGCTTGCGGACCTGCGCGTCACGCAGGCGGTGGGCAGCCTCGATTACGCCTCCGCTCTCAGCGAAGCTCTGGAGGGGACGGGCAAGACCCTGACGGTCCATCTGAAGCTGGAGACCGGCATGGGCCGCACGGGATTTCGCGTCTTCGGGGACTGGAAGGCTCTCCCGGCGGCGACGGCGGTGCGTCTTCCGCATCTTTGCGTCGAGGGCGTGTTCACGCATTTCTGCGTCTCGGACGCGAAGGTGGGAACGCGGGACTTCACGCTGGAGCAGTTAGCGCGTTTCCAACGAGCCGTTGAGGCCATCGAGACCCGCTCCGGGCATGCCTTTGCCATCAAGCACTGCACAAACTCCGGGGCCATGGCCTCCTTCCCGGAGGCGTACATGGACATGGTTCGTCCCGGGGTGTCGCTGTACGGCATGTATCCCGGCCCGGACCGGGAGCGCTTCGAGCTCATCCCCGCCATGACCCTCAAGACCCGGGTGGCGTACATCGAGAGCCACGAGCCCGGGGACACCATCAGCTACGGTCGGACCTTCACCGTGGAGCGTCCCTCGGAGCTGGCGGTCCTGCCCATCGGCTACGCGGACGGCCTGCATCGGACCCTGTCGAACAAGCTCCGGGTGATGGTGAATGGGCATGTTGTCCCCCAGGTGGGGCGCATCTGCATGGACATGTGCATGGCGGACGTGACGGGCCTCGGCGTGAAGCCCGGGGACGAGGTGGAGATTTTCGGAAAAAATATGCCCATCGACGACGTGGCGGACCGGGCCGGGACCATCCACTATGAGCTCACCTGCGCCGTATCTCCCCGGGTGCCGCGGGTATACATCGGCTGAACCGGTATAAAAAATCCGTTTTCGTGGGAGACTGTGAGTAGCTTCGTACATAGAATGGTACGGGCAATTCTACACGGAAGCGGTGCTCACATCATGACAAATCCCGTGCGGCGGGGCGACATTTACTACGCCGATCTGAGTCCCGTGGTGGGCTCGGAGCAGGGCGGACTGCGTCCCGTCCTTATCGTACAAAACGACACCGGAAACCGCCACAGCCCCACCGTGATCGCCGCGGCGATCACCTCCCAGGTGGGCAAAGCGCGGCTGCCGACCCACATCGAGATTCCCGCGCCGGAAAGCGGTCTGACGCGGGACAGCGTCATCCTTCTCGAGCAAATCCGCACCCTGGACAAATCCCGTCTGCGGGAGCGGATGGGAAAGCTCGACGGTCCCACCATGGACCGGGTGGACGGCGCCATCGCCGTGAGCTTCGGCCTCGGCACCCTGTCGTAAAACCCGGCCTCCCTTCATACGCTGTAACGGCGAAGGGAGGTCCTTTTTATGCGGATACCGATATTCCTGGACGGCGCGGAGGCCGGGAGGCTTTTTCTCCGGCGGGAGGGACCATGGACGGAGATCGACGCGCGCATGCCCGACCCCGGGCGGGTCCTGCGGCTGACGCTGTACGGCGAGGGGGAGTTTTACCTCGGCGTGCCGGTGCCGGAGGGGGACGGCCTGCGGCTTTATCGGCGGCTGACGGCGGCGGAGGCAAAAGCCCTGCCGGAGCATCCCGCCTACGCCGCGGAGCATCCGATCGCACCGCCGGAGCCGGCGGCGCCCCGGCACGTCCTGTGGATGGGGGGCAGAGCATATTATTTCTAGACGCGGGATGGGAAATATGCTATATTGGAGGCAAAGAGAGACGAATGGAGGCGTGAGCCATGCGGATGGTGGACCTGATCGAAAAAAAGCGTCTGGGCGGTGAGCTCACCACGGAGGAGATCCGCTGGATGATCGAGGGCTTTACCCGCGGGGACATCCCGGACTACCAGATGAGCGCGATGTGCATGGCGATCTGCTTCCGGGACATGAACCCCCGGGAGACCTACGACCTCACCATGGCGATGCTGGACTCCGGCGAGCGGGTGGACCTCTCCTCCATCCCCGGCGTAAAGGCGGACAAACACTCCACCGGCGGCGTGGGGGACAAGACCAGCCTCGTCCTCTGCCCCATGATGGCGGCCTGCGGTCTGCGGATGGCAAAGCTCTCCGGCCGGGGCCTCGGCCACACCGGCGGGACCATCGACAAGCTGGAGAGTTTTCCCGGCTTCTCCGCCGCCATGCCCCGGGAGACGTTTTTGCGCTCCGTGCGGGATAACGGCTTTGCCATCGCGGGACAGACCGGGGAGATATGCCCCGCGGACAAGAAGCTCTACGCCCTGCGGGACGTGACCTCCACCGTGGCGTCCCGTCCGCTTATCGTAAGCAGCATCCTGTCGAAAAAGCTGGCCTCCGGCGCGGACGTGATCGTGCTGGACGTTAAGACCGGCTCCGGGGCCTTCATGGAGAGGACGGAGGACGCCTTCGATCTTGCGGAGGCCATGGCGGAGGTGGGACGCCGCGCGGGTAAGCGGGTGTCCTGCGTGGTGACGGATATGGACGAGCCCCTCGGTCACGCCGTGGGAAATGCCCTGGAGGTAAAAGAAGCCCTGGCGGCCCTCCGGGGGGAGTACGCCGGCGATCTCATGGACCTGTGCCTTGCGCTGGGATCGGAGCTTCTCATCGACTCCGACGCGGCAAAGGACGAAGCCGAGGCCCGAGCCATGCTCCGGCGCACCATCGCGGACGGCTCGGCCCTGGCCTGCTTCCGGCGCTTCATCGCGGCCCAGGGGGGCGACGCCCGGGCGGTGGACGACGAAACACTTCTGCCCCAGGCCCCGGTGGTGGTGGAGGCAAAAAGCCGCCGGGCCGGGTATGTCCGCCGCATGGACGCCCATGGCGTCGGCCTCGTCAGCATGCATCTCGGCGGCGGCCGGGCGGCGAAGGACGACGTGATCGACCTCTCCGTGGGCGTGGTCCTGCGGAAGAAAGTCGGCGACCGCGTGGAGGTCGGGGAGAGCCTCGGCACGATCCACGCCCGCACCGAGGCCGATGCTGCGGAGGCGGCGGAGCTTCTGCGGAGCTGCTACGAGTTCTCCGACGAGCCTGCGGTACGCCCGCCGTTTATCAAGGGCGTCGTCCGCTGAAGGGAGGGGCCTTTCGTGACGAAGAAAAACCGGGCGGTGGAGTTCTATCGCTTCGCCGCGGCGATCCTCATCCTCTGCTACCACTTCCACTGGGCGGCCTTCCCGGACGGAACGCTTTTTTCCGGGTGCTATCTCTTTGTGGAGCTGTTTTTCATCCTCAGCGGGTATCTGATGCTGGGCTATGTCCGCCGGCATGCCACGGAGGCGGACCGCCAGGAGCCGGCGAAGGCGGCGTTTGCGTATATCCGGGAGCGGCTGCGGCGGCTGTACCCCCAGCATCTGCTGTCCTGGGCGCTGGTGGCGGCCATCGGGCTGTTTCTGACGAAAAAGGTCTGGCCGATCCAGCTTCTTTCCATCGGCTGGCAGGAGCTTCTGCTCGTGAACATCTTCGGCTTTCTGCGGGGGGATTACATAAACATCGTCTGCTGGTATCTCAGTGCCCTGCTGTTTGCGTCGTACATCCTCTATTTCCTGCTCCTGAAATGCGAAGACACCTTCCTGCGGGTGATCGCGCCGGTGCTGCTGGTGGTGTGCTACGGCACGATCTTCGACCGGGCGGAGAGCCTCGCCGTGACCATCCACTTCACCCGCTATGCCCCGAACCTCGGCTTTATGCGGGCTTTGGCGGACATCACCGTCGGCTGCCTCGCCTACCGGGCGGGGGAGTGGCTCGGGGATGCGGAGCTTCCCGGGGAGACGGTCCTCGCCACCGTTGTCGAGGCGGCGGTGCTTCTCGCGGCGGGGTTTTACATGCTCCGGGCGAGCGGGCAGTTCGATTTTCTCTTCGTGCCGCTGTTTTTTGCGTTCACCGTCAGCGTGTTCCGGGGAAAGAGCGTGTTTTCCCGTCTGCTGGACAATCCCGTCTCCGCCTGGCTCGGAAAGCGCAGCTACGCCATCTTCCTGAACAATTTCGTCGTGATCTATCCCTTCCTGCACTTCTTCCCGGCGGCGGGGATGGGGACCATGTGCCTGGTGTGCATCCCGGCCTGTTGCCTCGTCTCCCTGGGGACGGAAGCCCTTCTGCGCCGATGAACGCCGACCGCACCGACCATCCCCCGGGCGTGTCCCGGCGGGATGGATATTTTGGACGGTCTTCTGAAATCATTGCAAAAATATATTTTTGTAACCAAATTGTAACCATTTTTGCCGTCGGATGGTGTATGGTTATGGTGAACTAGTCTCTATAGGTATAGCTATGCCCAAAATCATACGTATCGAACCAGAGCAGACCCACAGCGAAAAGGGAGGATGATCCGTTCGTATGAAACGAAGAACATGCAGTATTCTGTTGATCGCGCTGATGCTCGTGTCGCTCCTGCCCATGAGCGCCGCGGCGGAGGACGAAGCTGGCGCCGGTTTGGCGGAGCTTGACGTTTCCATGCCGCCACCGGTGGCACATAAGGCGGGCGACATGGAAGTAAAGGTCACCATCGGCTTCAAAAACATCTCGGCGACCGGCCTTGCGTCCTTTGACTTTACGCTGTCGAGTTCCCTTGTGCTGAAAAGCGTGGAATATGCGAATGATTTTCCGGTAAGTTCAGGATATTCAACCCAGCAGACGACGGATCACTCCGTACGATCGACCTATGTGCATCCGGAGAACTTCAAGGAAGACTTCGACTACTTGACGGCGACCTTCATCGTCCCGGCCCGGGCGGAGGTCAAAGATTACAACATTACCGTCACCGTGATCAGTGCCCATGCGTACGGCGATGAGACCAGCGAAAACCCGGAGATCGAGGTCAGCATCCCGGCTCGCACAGGGACCCTGACCGTGACCCACAGCATGGAGGTGCATCCGCGCAAGGAACCGACCTGCGAGGGACCCGGCACGGAGGCGTACTGGTACTGCGATGTCTGCAAAAAATACTATACCGACGAGGAGGGCACGACTGTCACCGCGAATCCCGGCGCGAAGATCGAAGCCCTTGGTCACGACTGGGGCGAACCCACCTGGGACTGGGTCGAGGATTATACCGCCGCCACGGCGACCTTCGTCTGCAGCCGAGCCGATCACCCCGAGACGGTGACGGATGAAACCATTGATGTTGACGAAACCGAGCCTTCCTGCACGGTGGACGGAAAAACCGTTTATACCGCCACAGTTGTAGGTCCGGACGGAGAAACCTACACCGACACGCGAACTGTAAACGGTGATGAAGCTGCCGGGCACAATTATGACACCCGGTATGAATGGGACGACGAGCTGCAAAATTACTACTTCTACTATACCTGCGAAAATGACTGCGGCACTGAGGACAGCGTACCGGTTGGGTACACTACGGAGGACGACCCCGCCCCCACCTGCGAAGAAGCCGGCGTCTGCAAGTATGTCCCGAATCCTTATACGCTTGACGGTGAAGAATACGCGGTCCCGGAGGACTTTCCGTATCAAACGGTACCGATGTTAAAGCTCGAACATGCATGGACGGTGGAATTCGATTGGGACTCCTGGATCGTGGGCAACGAAACGGTGAAGGTGACCTTCACCTGCCCCAACGGCCCGGATGGCGACCACAAATATACCGCGGAGCCTGTTCTGGCGGATGTGACCCAAGCAACAAACGGCGGCACGACGGTTTACACTGCGACGATCCCAACGGATAGAGCTCCGGACAGTTTTGACGCCGAGCAGCTGACGTCGACGAAGACGGTCATGCTGTATGTGCTAGGGGATGTGGATAACAACGGAGAGATTAACGCCAACGATGCTTCGTATGTGCTGATGTGGATCGTTGACAAGCCGGTGAGTGTTTTCAACGAGCAAGCCGCAGATGTGGATGGTAATAATATAATAAACGCAAACGACGCATCTTACATTCTTCAGTATATAGTTAGCAAGATCAGTGTTTTCCCTGCGGAAGCAAAGTCTTGAGGAGGATAATCATGAAAAAAGTTCTGTCGATCCTGCTGGTTTTTGTTCTGGCAATAGGACTGTTCTCGGCTGCGGCCTTGGCGACGGACCCGGCAACGATTACTGTTGGAACACAAACGGGCAATCCCGGAGATAGTGTGACGCTGGCAGTAACACTAGAAAACAACCCCGGCTTTAAGAGTTTTCAGGTACATATTGACTACGACACAAACGCACTCGAGTTGACCAGCATAAACGTTGCTAGAAGCCACTTGCTTTATGGTGGCGCTCAAGTTAATGCGGCATCGACTGTTGCGACAAATGTGGCCTTTGCCTCAGGTGAGGACCTCTACAATGAGTCTGATGTGGAGACACTCTTTACCATAACATTCGAGGTCCTGGATGGGATCAAGACTACCAGTGGAGCGGTATCTCTTACTGTTCAGCTAATGGATAGGGTCGATAAAACCTCCGTCAATCCTACGGTCGTTGCTGGTGGAGTCACCTTTGTTCACAACCACGTCATGACCCCCTATGATGCTGTCCCGGCGACCTGCACAACAGAGGGCAGTATCAAGCATTGGTCCTGCTCCATCTGCAAAAAAAACTTTTCCGATGAGGCCGGGACCAAGGAACTGACCAGCGTCGTCGACCCGATTGACGAGGACGCTCACAAGTGGGCGTTTGATTCCTGGGTCTGGGCGAATGATTATACCACGGCCCAGGCGAAGTTCGTCTGCGAGCACAATAATGATCACACGCCCGCTCTGCTGGGTGCCACTGTCGCCGAGGATACGACCCATGCGGCGCAGCATTGCACGGATGATGGCTATGTAACCTATACCGCGTCCATCGCCGCGAATACCGATAAGGATACACCGGCGGTGACCGGCACGGAGGATAACAGCGGCATCAAGACCGTCACTCACGAGGCCACCGACCACAGCTTTGGAACCCCGACCTATACCGAGACGGGTACCACGTCGGTAACGGCGTCCCGCACCTGCACCGTCTGCAAGTTCACAGAGACGGAAACCGCGGACCAGACCTTTGTGACGGATACCCCGGCTACCTGCGACACAGCCGGAAGTGGACACTATGCCGCGACGTTCGAGAATACCGTGTTCGAGTGGCAGAGCGACCCCGTGACCATCGACGCTCTGGGACACGACTACCAGATCGATAACTGGGAGCTGGTTTCGGGGGAGAATGGCCTTGTCGCCAGCGGGACCCTGAAATGCCAGCGAGAGGGCTGTAACAGCGAGACCACCGTGACCGGGACAGTTACGGAGGTCACGGAGCTTGCCAAGCCCGCCACCTGCACCGAGGCCGCCAAGAAGTATTACACCGCTTCCTTTACCCTGGGTGACAAGACCTATACCTCCACTGACAAAAGGGAATATATCGACGGCGAACCCCTCGGCCATGACTACGGCGCACCCACCTGGGTCTGGGAGGCGGACGGCAGCAAGGCTACCGCCACCTTCACCTGCTCCAGAAACAGCGAGCACGTAGAAACCGTGGAGTGCACGAAGCCCGCAGAGGTCACGGCGCTCCACACGGGCGCTACCTGCACGGAGGCGGCTACGAAGACCCTCTCCGCGACGGTCGAGCTCGGGGACGAGACCTACACCACCGCTGAAAGTGATTACCACACCGTCACCGACCTGTCCGTGAATGAGGGCAAGCCCCTCGGTCACAGCTACGCCTTCGACAGCTTCGAGTGGAATGAAGAAGCTCACACCGCCAGGGCGAAGTATATCTGCAAGCACGAAGAAACCCACGTGGAATATGTCGACGCCACGGTGGGCAGCGAGGCCGAGGTCACGCCCACCTGCACCGACGTCGGCACAACGGTATATACTGCCTCTGTTGCTGCGGAGAGTGCCCCGGATGGAATCAGTCGGACCGGCGATGGTGAGAACGGCGGCGTCCTCTCCGTGGTCGTCCTCGCCAAGGGACATAACTATAAATTCAACGGCTTCGTTTGGAATGAGACCGAAAACACCGTCCAGGCGCAGTACACCTGCCAGAACGACCTGACCGACGTCCAGCTTGTCGCTGCCCAAATGACGACCCCTGCGGATAAACAGATCGCTGCTGCCTGCGAAACGGGAGGCAAAACTGTGTACGTCGCCTACATCGCGGCGGCGGATTCTCTGGATGAAACCGAGCACACCGGTAGCAGTGAAAACAATGGCGAGAAGCAAATACCCCTTGACCCCCTCAACCATGACTACTCCGGCGATCCCACCTACACCTGGTCCGCCGACGGCAAGACCTGCACCGCGAAGGTGGTCTGCAAGAACGACGCGAGCCATGTCGTGACCGAGACGGTGAACGCAACCTCCGCCGTCAAGACCAAGGCCACCTGCGAGGCCAAGGGTACCACCACCTACACCGCCGCCTTTACGAACGAGAAGTTCGAGACCCAGACCAAGGATGTGGAGGACATCGACGCCCTGGGCCACAAGTGGGATGCGGGCAAGGTGACGAAGGAAGCCACGCCCACCGAGAAGGGCGTCGTCACCTACACCTGCCTGAACGATTCCAACCACACCAAGACCGAGGAGCTGTCCGCGGCCACCAAGCTGGAGATCAAGGAAGACGCCGTGACCGAGGAGGCCAAGACCGTCCTCGCAGCCGCGGTTTCCGCCCAGGACGGCTACAAGGAGGACAGCGTCGCCTACTACGAGGTCGAGCTGCTGGTCAGCTTTGATAACGGCGCGACCTATGAGGTCGTCACCAAGGAGAACATGCCCGCCGAGGGCGTGGTCGTGACCCTGCCGTATCCCTCCGGCACCACCGCCGCGGGGTATGACTTCACCGTCATCCACGGTCTGGCCGACGGCACCACGGAGGTCCTGGTCCCCACCGAGACCGAGGACGGTCTGCAGGTCACCGTCAAGAGCCTCAGCCCCTTCGCCGTGGGCTATAAGGCCGCTGCGGTCACCCCCGACAGGACGCCGGAGCAGAAGACCGACACCAAGCCTGCCGACGCCCATGCGCCTCGCACCGGCGATTCCGGCGCCATTGCCCTCTGGACCGTCGTCCTGCTGGGCAGCACGGTTGGCGCCGCTCTGGTCCTGGGCCGGAAGAAGGATCGCTGAGTCAAACCCGGTTTTCCCGGGTGCTTAACCGAATACCATGGGGGAGCGGCTTTTCAGCCGCTTCCCTTGCCCGTAATTTCGGGAGGCTTTGTCGAAGGAGGGGGAGGATTTGAAAAATCTGCTGTCGCTGCTGCTGGCGGCGGTCCTGCTGTTCTGCTGCGCGCTGCCCGCCGCGGCCGCCGAGGAACCGGAGCTGCCGGAGGAGCTTCCCGCCGCCGAGGAAGCCCCGGAACCGGAGACATCGGAAGAATTCGAGACCCCGGAGGACTCCGCGCCGGTGGAGGAAGCGGACATCCCGGAGGAATCCGATGACGCGCAGGAGTATGCCACCGCGCCGGAGGAACCCGCCGGGGAGGCAGCGGAACCGGAGCTCATACTGTTCGAGTCCGACGATCTTGACCTGGACATCGAGATCAACACCGACAATCTCCGGGACAGCGACGAACTGTTCGCGGCCTACGTCGATCACCTGTTCTCGACCGAGACGCCCCGGCTGCGCGGCCTCTACCCGCAGTACCTCACGCTTGGGGACCGGGAAAAGACGGCGTATGACTGCATTTACACGGCGATTCAGGAGATATTCGCGGGAGAGCGGACCTCCACCGTCTTCACGATCAAGGTGTCCGATCTCCTGAGCGAAGAAGAGTTCAATAAAACCTACACCGCCGAAGATCTGGGCGTCGATTCTCTCACGAAATATGAGGACGGAAAGACCTATGTGACCTCGGCGGCGGGAGACGCCATGCGCACGAAGGTCTCGGTAGATTTTAATGCGGTGCTCTCTGCTCTGCAGAACGATCATCCGTATGAGATGTTCTGGTATGATAAAACTGAAAAAGGTTCAATATCTCCGCCCAGACAATTCGTCGTTCCGAACGGGATTCGCTTCGCTGCGGAAGCCCAATATACGCTTTCGCTAATAGTCGCGGAAGCTTTCAGGGGACAAGATGAATACAGCGTCAAAACCGAAGCGATCACCGCCGCGCAAAAGGCGTCGAATAACGCCCAAAGCATTGCCGCCGCGATCGATACCTCCGACGTCGATGACATACAGAAGCTTATCGATATCTGCGACAAAATCCGCAAGCTGAGCGGCTATAACTACGCCGCCACGGCAAATACGCCCTACGGCGACCCGTGGCAGCTCGTGTACGTGTTCGACGGCGACCCGGAAACCAAGGTCGTCTGCGAGGGCTACTCCAAGGCGTTCAAGTATCTCTGCGATCTCATGAGCTTCGAGTACGACATCACCACCTACAGCGTGCAGGGCTACCTGGACGGCGGCGCACATATGTGGAACATCGTGACCATGCCGGACGGCTGGAACTACCTGGTGGACGTCACGAACATGACGAATTCCGGCGACCTCTTCCTGAAGGGATGCACGGGGGGAAGCACGGAAACCGGCTATACCTACGCCCGTCGTGATTCCACGCTGACCTACACCTACAGCGACAATTCCCGGCTGTATTTTTCCCAGACGGTCCTCGCGATGTCCCCGATAAACTACGGCATGGCCGGGGACGTGAACGGCGACCACGCGGTCGATGTAAGCGACCTTCTGTGCCTGCTCAAATCCGTGAACGGTCAGCAGCCGGACAGCCTCAAGCCGGCCTTTGCGGACGTGACCGGGGACGGCACGGTGAACACAGCGGACCTGCTGCGGCTTCTCCGAAAAATCATCCATACCGACGTAACGGTGCGTTATTACGGCGACAACGCCGAGCTGCCGACGAATTTTGTCCAGCAATAAGGCAGCGGATCGGCAGCGGCCGATGTCTCCCGGAGTGGAGGCGTCGGCCGTTTTTTTCTGCAGGAAAGATGTAAATTTATGTCATTTGATTGACGATTTCCGTGGGGTGGTATATAATGTATCCGTACTATAGCCTATCTGTGTGGAACAATAACGTGAATGTTTTAACGCATTGTAAGGAGGTACCCCCATGCAATACGGAAAGAAATTTCTCAGTCTGCTGATGGCGGTGGTGTTCTGCCTGTCGCTCCTGCCGGTTTCGGTCTGGGCGGAGGACGAGGCCGACGCGGCGCAGACCACGGAGGAGACCGTTTTTGTCGAGGAAGAATCCATTTTCGACGAGACGGCAGCGGAAGAACCGGCGTTGACCGAGGGGGATGACCCACCGACGGACCAACCCCTTTCTGGTAACGAAAATCCGGACACACCGAGCTCCGACGGCGGGGACGGCGGTAATGAGGCCGATCCCATAGCCGTCGACGGCCCTGAGCTCCCCACCGATAGTTTCGAGGGGGCGGATGGTTTTGAGTCGGGTAAGCGGTATGCCATCCTGGTGTACGTGAACGACGCCTGGCATTTCGTCAGCTCGGGCGGAATAGCGACGAAATATGAGAACGACAGCCTGCTGGCGTACAATCTCTGGGAGTTTGTGGACAGTGACGGGTCCCTGTATAACGGCGACAAGTATCTGTGCCCCAAAGCGGCGGGTGACACGACGTATCTTGGCACGGCGGACAGCAGCTCCGGCAATACGTGGAGCTACGATGCCGACGGAAATACGCTCTGCTGTTCGTCGGTTGGCGAGGGGGACGAGTCCGCTAAGTACGTCAGCGGCGTGACGGAGGACGTGAACGGAAGCCAGGTTTTCACGCTGGGCGGCGAAGCTTCCCCCGTAGCCGTATTCCGGTATACCGCAGAGGGGTCGCCTGACGACGGCGGCGAGCCCGGCGGCGACGAGCCCGGCAGCGGCCTGAGCGCCTGGCCGGTGCTCGACAGCCAAGAGGCCAATACTGAAGGTGAAGTTGCCCTGTGGGTGATTGCCCAGGCGGACCAGGGTCTGGAACCGCTGACGTTCACCTGGTACGAGAAGGTTGAGGAGGCGGACGGTAGCGACGGTACCGTCATGCGAGGGGATTCCATCTACAAGCTTTTGTACGAGGATCACGGCTGCAGCGACGGCGACCGTACCAAGGGTTACTACTATTTGACGGGCGTCACGGCGGAGACAGAGATTCTCTGCGTCGTGGCCGACCAGAACAAAAACGCCGTCGACGTGTTCCTCACCGTCCATCCCTATACCGGGCTGGATGCGTCGGCAAAGTATAACAATTGGCGCGTGCTGGTTAAGAAGGGTGAACCGGCGACGGTCGAGGTCGTTGCCTCCACAGTGAAAGGCGGCAGCCTGACCTACCAGTGGTACGTCCAGACCGATGACGGAGACAAACCCATCGGCGGCGCGACCGAAGCCAGCTACACGACCGAGCCGGTCACCGGGCTGACCCGGTACGGATGCCGTGTCTCGGACGGCATCAACGCGAAGTGGGTCTGGATCGAAGTCGGTGTGGATACCGGTCTGCGGGTGACCCCGAAGAGCTTCACCGAGTTCTACGTCAAGAAAGGTGATAGTGTGGACCTTGCGGTCACCGTCACGGCGGACGAAGAGATGGGCCTGAAAATCCAATGGTTCAAGGACGATGACCGCGAGACGTGCCTCGGCGACGAGGGTAGCTGCACCGTGAATTACTCGGGTGAGGGCGAGGATCGGTATGTCTGCGTCGTGACCGATACATACGGCGTTTCGGAAGAAGTGTGGTTCTTCATCCGTCCCGAGGCGGATAAGCCGGGCGATTACGGCCACTGGTTCGTGGACACCGCCGGTCTGCTGAAGGTCATGGAACAATTTCAGGACGATCTGAATGAGAGCGAGCGCTACGCGTGTTATGTCGGCCGCTCGGAGTTCAGCTTCGATCGAGCCGTCACGATCCCCGGTGACTTCAACGTGGACTTCCGCGGCTGGGACGTGCTTATCCCCGCGGACGCGGACAATTTGACGATTTACGGCAGTATGAACGCGGGCAAGCTGACCGTCCCAAGCCGAATTGACCTCTACGGCCGGCTCAGCGTGACCGAAAAGGAGGGCACAGTCAATTACTGCGAGGTCGACGAGTACGTCCCCGAGCTGTGGTACCTCGTCGACGTGACCTCGGAGGAGGAGCTGCAGGCCGCGGTCAAAAATAAACTTGGCCAATACGAGCACATGGAAATCCGCGTGCGGGGCGACATTGTGCTGCAGAATTCGCTGGTCCTCGGCGGCATAGACGCCCTGTCGATCGATTGGGATGACTTTGACGGCCAACGCACGTACTATACCCTTGCGGTCCCGGAGAACGAGACACTCCAGGTCAACGATCTGAACGTGCGCGGCACGCTGGTGCTGAACGGGACCCTGGAAAACAACGGGAACATCCGGGTCTCGTACGGGGACGGCGGAAGGATCACGGTCGGAGAACGCGGAACGATCACCGGCGGTGGCAGCATCGAGATACACGACTGCTTCGACGAAAATGGCGATCGTATGAGCCTGAAATACATCCTGCCCCAGACTGTCACCGACGGGTATTTTAAAGAGGAGATCGATGACGGCTGGCGTCTGTATAAGGACGCGCACTGCTTCAGCACCATGAAACAGCTCCGGGCTGTCATCGAATCCGGCGAGACCTGGGCGAGATACGTTCCCGTGTGGGACGAAGAGAACGAGACAGAGGATGCGGTGTTCACCTTTGAGAGCATCAACCTGCCGGGCAATCTGGAACTCGACTTTGGCCGCGCCGATTGCGTTGCGATCCCGTACGGTGTGACCGTCACGCTGGCCCGTGACAACGAGTGGAACACGACCCTGGACGTGCAGGGCAGGCTGGTCCTCCGAGACGAGCTGCGCGTGGACTGGCTGGCAGTTGGGTCGGAGGACGAATTCGACGCCATGATGGAGCGGATCGATTTTTCCGAGGAGAATGATCCCCGCGGACGCCTGGTCGTGAACTACGCCCTGAATGGCGGCGTGGACGAGTATGTGTCCGTGGACGACGCCCTTAGCGAAGCGCTTGCTTTTGCCGGATGGCTCCCCAAGGCGGAGGACGACCGGCCGGATAACGTGATCCTGCGGCTGCAGGTCTACGGCAAAGCGCAGATCGACGATACCTATGAGTTCCCCCGCACGGTGGAGCTGAACGTGGAACGCGACTGGTTTAACGACCGGCAAGTTGCTCCCGCGCTGCGCATCGGCTCCGGCGCCAGCCTGACGATGAACGGCTACATCGAGCTTCGCGGCACGCTGACGGTAGACGGGACCCTGGAAAACAACGGGAACATCCGGGTCTCGTACGGGGACGGCGGAAG
>CAYNZM010000007.1:0-8575 GCA_964401725.1 uncultured Oscillospiraceae bacterium | reverse complement strand
GGAGCTGAACGTGGAACGCGACTGGTTTAACGACCGGCAAGTTGCTCCCGCGCTGTGCATCGACTCCGGCGCCAGCCTGACGATGAACGGCCACATCGATCTTCGCGGCACGCTGATCGTGGACGGGACCCTGGAAAACAACGGCGACATCTGGGTCGATGAGCAAGGCGTGATGACCTTCACGGAGGGCAGCACATACACCGGCAATGGCCGGATCGACGTGCGAAAGAGCTATCTCAACGACAAACTCATCCCGCTGAAGGATCGGCTGGTGGGGCTGGGCCTTTCCCAGTTCTTTGTGGATGTGCAGGACGACGCCTGGCATCTGGAACAGGGCGGGAACCGCTTCAGCACCATGAAACAGCTCGGGGCTGTCATCGAATCCGGCGAGACCTGGGCGGAATACGTTCCCGTGTGGGACGAAGAGAACGGGACAGAGGATGCGGTCTTCAACTTTGAGAGCATCGTCCTGCCGGGCAATCTGGAACTCGACTTTGGCCGCGCCGATCGCGTTGTGATCCCGGACGGCGCGACCGTCACGCTGGCCCGTGACAACGAGTGGAACACGACCCTGGACGTGCGGGGCAAGCTGGTGCTCCAAGACGAGCTGCGCGTGGACGGGCTGGCAGTTGGGTCGGAGAACGACTTCAATGCCATGCTGGATAAGATCGACTTTTCGAACGGACGCCTGGTCGTGAACTACGCCCTGAATGGCGGCGTGGACGAGTATGTGTCCGTGGACGACGCCCTTAGCGAAGCGCTTGCTTTTGCCGGATGGCTCCCCAAGGCGGAGGACGACCGGCCGGATAACGTGATCCTGCGGCTGCAGGTCTACGGCAAAGCGCAGATCGACGGCACCTATGGCAACGACGGCGCCTATGCGTTCCCCCGCACGGTGGAGCTGAACGTGGAACGCGACTGGTTTAACGACCGGCAAGTTGCTCCCGCGCTGCGCATCGGCCCCGGCGCCAGCCTGACGATGAACGGATATATGCAGCTTCGCGGCACGCTGATCGTCCAGGGCATGCTGGTCAACAACGGAAGCATCTCCCTCGTAGACGAAAACGCCAGGATCACGCTGGCCGGCGCCGATAACTACGGCGGCAATGGAAGGCTCGAACTCCGGGGCATCGACCCCACGGGACATCTCGTCCGCCTCGATCTGACATCGTACATCGTCGTGGAGGAATACGACGAATGGGATGGCCCGGTCAAAACCTATTGCAAGATCGGGGACTGGAGTCAGTTTGACGACATGGACGATCTTCGCGCCATCGCCGCGGCGGCGGCGGCAAAACCGGGCGAATGGTATTGGTGTGAGTGCGTCAGCGAGACGTTTACATTTGAATCCATCGAGATACCCGAAAACCTGACGGTCAACCTGGGCGAGGGCATCATCCCCGACGGCGTCACCGTCACGGTGAACGGCGGTTTGAACGCCGGCTGGCTGAATATAGGGGAAGCCGGTGACCTAATTGTGAAGGGCTATGTCAACGTCGATCTGCGGGGGGAAATAGACGAGCAGACGGAAGAATTTGAGCTTTGGACGCTGAACGTCAAGAACATCACCTACTGCGTCGAGATCGACAGCGAAAATGCGGAGGAAGTTTGGCCGAATGTCGAGGCGTCGGCGGCGGCCATCGCGGAGCAGGTCCCGAAGGGCTCGCAGATTCGCCTGTCCATCTGCACGGCTGTCGAAATGGACCAGGACTTCGAGGTCCCGGCGTGCCTCCTGCTGGAGCTCCGGGACGGCGGCAGCCTGACCGTTCCCGAGGAGACAACGCTGAGAGTTCTGGGCCGCGTCGAGCTGTTCGGCGGCGCCTCGATGACGGTGCGCGGCACCCTCCGGAACGAGAACGACGGCGAGATCAACGGCGAGATCAACCTCAACGTTGAGGACAGAGATACGCACATCGCGTTTGAGGGCGGCACATTCGAAGGCCTCGGTCCCATCGATATTTACACCGGCGGCAGCGGCGAGGACGAGAAACCCGACGACTTCCTGTGGAAACTGGACCTTTCGGAGTTCGATTGCTATCAATACGAGGACTACTGCGGCTGGCGCTTGGAGCCCATCGACTGGGACTTTACCTTCCGCGACCGTAAAGGGCTGGATGCGCTGATCGACGAATACAACGACAACCTGCCGGAAGACGGCGTGTGGCTGTTCAGTTACGACGACAGCAAATTCACCCTGGAGGATGACCTCGAGATTCCCGAAGGCATCAACGTAGAATTCGGCGGCGGCGTCACGATCCCGGCGGAAAAAACGCTTACGGTGAACGGCAGCCTCGGCACCCACGGCGTGCTCACCGTGAACGGCACCCTTGCGAACAACGGCGACGTTATCCTCCATTGCTACAACGGCGTGTCGAAGCTGGTCGTTGACGGCGGCAGCTACAGCGGCAACGGCTTTATCAGCGCCCTTACGGGCAGCGAGGCGGAGCCGGACGACTCCCTTCTGACTGGCCTGAGCTTTAAGGACTTCCTCAAGGCGTCGTACACCGACCCCTTCGGCAATTGGGCCTGGTCCTTCTGGCGGGTTTCCGACGAGTTCCGCACCGTGAAGGAGCTTCAGTTCATCGTGGGTCACTTGGAGCCCAATAAAGAACGCACCATCCAATACACGGGCGACAGCAGCGTGTTCGTCCTGAACGACGACATCACGCTTCCCGCCGGCCTGACACTGAACATGGGCGACAATATGCTCTTCGTCCCCGCCGGCACGACCCTTACGGTCAACGGCGAGCAGAGCTTTGCCACGCTCCGTGTCCTCGGCCGCGTCGAGAATAACGCCGGCCTCACCGTTGGCGACCTCTACGGCGAAATGAACATCGTCACGGCCGAAAACGCCGCGACGGAGGTCGTCCGCTCGTGCGAGAAGGAGATGGACCTCCGCGATGCGGCGGACCTGGCGGCAAAGTACGAGAGCGAGGGTGCGCAGGTGTCGGTGCGTGCCGACTTGTCCCAGCCGGTGGAGTTGAAGGATAACCTTACCCTCCCGGCGAAGCTGCGGGCGGAGCTCAGGACCGGCGCGGACATCACCGTGGATAGCGATGCCACCCTGACCGTCCTCGGCGAGGTGGACTGCCTCGGCGGCGGCGTCACCGTGACCGGCGGCAAGCTGCAGAACGACGGCTTCATCGCCCTGGTCGGCAATGGATATGTCGGGATCACCGGCGGCAGCTACGGCGGCGACGGCGTCCTCTGGGATGCCACGGAAAGCAATTCCTTCACCGGCGTGGATGAAAGCCATTTCAGCAGCATCACCGAAGAAACATACGCGTTCCAGGGCCAGGAAAGGACCGGTCTTGCGTATGTCTACGTGGAGGACTACGGCATGGAGACCGTCCTCCGCAACGAACGGGCCATGGAGAGCAATACCGGCGAAACCAGTGTTACTCTTTCCAGTGAAAAGACCGAAAGCATCCTCAAGGACGACGGTGGAATCAAAGCCAAAATAGCGTACACGGACGAGCCCATGACCGACGAGGCGCTCAGTGCGGCGCTGGAAGATGGTTCCGTCAAGACACAGGTCTTGATAGTGAACAGCGTAGACGAACAGGCCGTCCAAGAAGCGGAAAAAATCATTCCCAACGGCAGTGTCATACTCCGCAGTTTGGATTTAAAGGTGGAATTGGTGAGTAATGCCGAAACCATCGGCACGGTCACCGAAACCAACGAGCCCATCCGCTTCACAATCGTTCTGGAACAGGATGAGGACACCATCGAAAAGCTTAAGGGCAACATCTATGTGGTCCGCATCCACGGCGAAGGTGAAACCCAGACCGTCGAGACCGTTCCTGCCCAGCTCAACGGAAACGTTCTGACCTTCCGGGCGGATAAGTTCTCCTCCTACACCGTATTCGCAGACCAGGCCACGGCGGAAAACACCTACGAGTTCGGCGACATCACCCAGGACGGCAAGATCAATACCGCGGACCTCCTGCGTCTGCTGCGTATTGTGAACAACAACATGGGAGCCGGTGACTACGTTTCCACCGACCTCAACGGCAGCGGCAATACCGACTCCGCCGACCTCCTGCATCTGCTGAAATACGTGAACGGACAGATCAAGACCCTTCTGTAACGAGACTTCATGAACATAGCAAGCACGGCAAAAAAAATCCCGCGGCTCGCGCCGGCGGTCCTGTGGCTGCTGACGTGGCTGACCACCGCCTCCCTCGCGGCGGGGACCGCCACCCTGGCGGTATCCTCCGCCGAGGCGGCGCCCGGCGAGACCGTTACCCTCACCGTGTCCCTGTCGGATAATCCCGGGTACGCCGCCTTCAACATGACGGTGGATTTCGACGAGACCCGCCTGGAAATGACGGACTTCAAGCTGTCCACCGTGGGCGGATTGTCCGCGGCATCGGCTGCCACCCGCACCGCCACCTACGCCTCCCTGGCGGAGTCCACGGCGGACGGTGCATTGGCGACCTTGACCTTCCGGGTCCGGGACGACGCCCCCGGCGGGACCGCCGGCGTCGGATTGACGGGCGTGGCCTTCTTCAACGCGAGCGAAAAGCGGGTGTCGGTCACCATCACCGCCGGCGGCATCACCGTGGCGGGAGAGGAAGCGCCGCAGGCTCCCACGGGGACGGAAAAACCCGCCGACAGCACACCGACGCCCACCGCCGCGTCGACGGCAGCCCCGGAGACCGCTTCCGCTGCGTCGCCGGTCCCGACCGCGATCCCCGGTACGGCGGGAACGACCACCCCGAAGCCCACGGCAACGGAGCCTCCCACGCCGGACACCCCGGCGACGGAGCCTCCCGCGCCGGACACCCCGGCAACAGAGCCTCCCGCGCCGGACGGGATCGAATCGGAGGGACCCGCGGCGGCGGCCGCGCCGGGAGCCTCCGCGACACCGGCGCCGACGGAACCCACGGCGGCTGATGCCCCGACGACCCCGGCTCCGGAGCCCCTCGCGGCGGAGGCATCCTCCGGCGGGGGACATGCGCTCGTCTGGGTCCTGGGCGGATGCGTTCTGGCGGCAGCGATCCTCATCCTGCTCCTGCGGAAGCGCCGCTGACAACAAAAATGACCGCTGACACCCCTTAAGCCGGGCGTCGGCGGTCTTGCTATTGGGTTTTCGGTCAGCTCAGGACGGTGTCGTCCTCCGCGACCCACTCCTGCACGTCGGTCACGCGGACGCCGTCGTCTCCGATGCGGGCGATGACCTTGTCGATGCCGGCGTTGATGATAAGGCGGCGGCACATGGAGCAGCAGGTGGTGTCGGTGAGGAGATCGCCGGTTTTTGCGTCCCGGCCGGCAAGGTACAGCGTGGCGCCGATCATGTCCCGGCGGGAGGCGGAGATGATGGCGTTTGCCTCCGCGTGGACGGAGCGGCAGAGCTCGTACCGCTCGCCGGAGGGGATGCGCAGCTCCTCCCGGTGGCAGACGCCGAGGTCCGTGCAGTTGCACCGACCCCGGGGCGCGCCGTTGTAGCCTGTGGAGATGATCTCGTCGTTTTTCACGATGATGGCGCCGTAGGTCCGGCGCAGGCAGGTGGCCCGCTCCCGTACGGAGTCGGCAATATCGAGGTAGTAGTCGTCCTTGGTGGTGCGGGACATGGCCTGTCCTCCTTAAAGGTTCGTTTTCTGATAGTATAAGCGATTTTTTCCCGGAAGTGGTTACATAATGGTTAAGAATGTGGTATTCTTGGCCTATGGAACAGCGAAATTATCAAAAAGAACTGGACGCCGTCCTCGACGGTCTGGGGGAGGGCAGGCGTCCGACCCTGCTGCTGCAGGGCTGCTGCGGGCCCTGCTCCAGCTATGTGCTGGAGTATCTGACCCGGTATTTCGACGTGACGCTCCTGTTTTTTAACCCCAACATCCGGCCGGAGGCGGAGTACCAAAAGCGCCTGGAGGCCCTGCGGGAGCTTCTTTCCAAAATGCCCACGGCCTCGCCGGTCACCGTGATCGACCCCGGCTGGCGGGGGGAGGAGTTCATGCAGGCGGTCCGAGGCCTGGAAAACGAGCCGGAGGGAGGACGTCGCTGCCCGGTGTGCTTTCGTCTGCGTCTCGGGGAAACGGCAAAGCTCGCCGCGGAGGGCGGGTACGACTTTTTCGGCACCACCCTCACCGTCAGTCCCCACAAAAACGCCCCCATGCTCAACGCCATCGGGGAGGCGCTGGCGAAGGAATACGCCGTTTCCTGGCTTCCCTCCGACTTCAAAAAGCGCAGCGGCTATCTTCGCTCCATCCAGCTTTCAAAGCAGTACGGCATCTATCGCCAGGAATACTGCGGCTGCGGTCTGCCGGAGGGTGTTGACATGAACGGCGCCGGGGAGTAAAATAGCATCACAATCGAAAAGGGGTGCTGAGGAAACTCGGCTGAGACGGCGCGTGTCCGCGCCGGACCCTGGAACCTGATCCGGATAATGCCGGCGTAGGAAGGGCAGCGTTCGCTGCGTGCAGGCGCCGGTGGGAATTCCACCGGCGCCTTGCGTTCCTTCGGACCATCGAAAGGAGAATCCCCATGAAAAAAATCACTACCCGCAAGCTCGTGGAGAGCGCCTTGCTCATCGCCGTGGCCACGGTGCTGAGCCTCGTGAAGATCGACCTGCCCTTCGGCGGCGGCGTCACCATCGTCAGCATGCTGCCGCTGATCCTCGCCAGCCACCGCTGGGGATGGAGGTGGGGCGTCGTGACGGCCTTCGTATACAGCCTCCTGCAGCTCATCCTGGGCCTCGACAATGTGGGTTATGCCGCGAATTTCGTCATGGCGGTGGGCATCGTGCTTCTCGACTATATCCTTGCCTACACCGTCATCGGCCTGTCCGGCGTTTTCGGAAACACCCGCAGGGCCGTCGCCATCGGCATTGCCGTGACCTTCTGCCTGCGGTTTCTCTGCCACCTTGTCACCGGCGCGTGGATCTGGGGCGTCTGGATGCCGGAGGAGTTCATGAACCTGCCTATGACGAACCCCTGGGTCTATTCCGCGCTGTATAACGGCTGGTACATGCTGGCGGAGCTCGTGATCACCGAGATCGTCGCCATGCTGATCTATAAGCCTCTGGGGAAGTACCTCCGCCGGGAGGACGTACCCGCCGCGTAAACCGTCCCGCCGCCGTCCGAACCCCGGACGGCGGTGTTTTTTGCGGTTTTGACGCGCATTTCTGGTTGACATCCCCCGGGAAGTGTGATAACATCCTAATTTGCGTGATAGCGTAATTTTGTAGGAAAGGAGGAAAAAATATGCCTACTTTTAACCAGCTTGTCCGCAAGGGACGCCAGAAGGTGACCTACAAGTCCACCTCTCCCGCCATGCAGAAGGGCCTGAACACCCTCAAGAACAAAGAGACCAACCTGTCCAGCCCCCAGAAGCGCGGCGTCTGCACCGCTGTGCGTACCTCCACCCCGAAGAAGCCGAACTCCGCGCTCCGTAAGATCGCCCGTGTTCGCCTTACCAACGGCTACGAGGTCACGGCGTACATCCCCGGCATCGGTCACAACCTGCAGGAGCACAGCGTGGTCATGATCCGCGGCGGTCGTGTCAAGGACCTCCCCGGCGTGCGTTACCACATCATCCGCGGCTCCCTCGACACCCAGGGCGTGGACGGCCGTCGCCAGGGTCGCTCCAAGTACGGCGCGAAGCGTCCCAAGAAGTAATCGCATACCCCCAACAGCGTCCCTGTTGGTTTCCTATATAAAATAGGGAACATCTTCAGGGCGCAAACGGAAGTCGAAAGACACTTTCGAGTACCGGTGAATTCATTCTTATGAAGGAGGGAAGAAAAAGTGCCCAGAAGAGGTAACGTTCCCAAAAGAGAGATCTTGCCGGATCCTGTGTATAACTCCGTTCTGGTGACGAAGCTCGTCAACCAGATCATGCTGGACGGCAAGAAGGGCGTCGCTCAGAAGGTGGTCTACTCCGCCTTCGACATCATCAAGGAAAAGAGCGGCAAAGACCCCATGGAGGCCTACACCGAGGCCCTCAACAACATCATGCCCAGCCTTGAGGTCAAGGCCCGCCGTGTCGGCGGCGCGACGTACCAGGTCCCCATCGAGGTCCGCCCGGCCCGTCGTCAGACCCTCGGCCTGCGCTGGCTCGTGGGCTATGCCCGCAAGCGCGGCGAGAAGACAATGAAGGAGCGTCTTGCCGGCGAGATCATGGACGCCTGCAACAACACCGGCTCCGCCGTGAAGAAGCGCGAGGATACCCACAAGATGGCCGAGTCCAACAAGGCTTTCGCGCACTTCCGCTATTGATCCAGGCAGGTTAATCGCAATGCCGAGAGAATACTCCCTGGAAAAAACCCGCAATATCGGCATCATGGCCCATATTGACGCGGGCAAGACCACGACCACCGAGCGCATCCTGTTCTACACCGGCGTCAACTACAAGATCGGTGAGACCCATGAGGGCAACGCCACCATGGACTGGATGGAGCAGGAGCAGGAGCGCGGCATCACCATTACCTCCGCCGCCACCACCTGCCACTGGCGTGATCACCGCATCAACATCATCGACACCCCGGGCCACGTGGACTTCACCGTGGAGGTGGAGCGTTCCCTGCGCGTGCTGGACGGCTCTGTGACCGTTCTCTGCGCCAAGGGCGGCGTCG
>CAYNZM010000006.1:0-36192 GCA_964401725.1 uncultured Oscillospiraceae bacterium | reverse complement strand
CGCAAAGAGAGGCAAAGCCGGGATGGATGAGGGAGATGTTCTTCCTCGCTTCCGCTCAGCCCTGTCCGGCGATCCTAAAGCCTGCTGGGCATAGGGGTATCTGAATAGTTACACAAAATCAATCAAAGGAGTGTGAAAAAAGTGGAATATCCAATTGGCTTCCTAGACTCGTCGTAGGACGCGCATCGACAGCGGCAGCTCCTTACATACCGAATGCAGGTATGAAAATCTAAAAAAGAAGGAGAACGATTAACATGAAAAACTCATCCTACAAGTCCTACGATGAGCTGCCGCTGTTCCTCAACGCGGAAACAACGGCAAAGCTGCTGGGGATCTCCATCTCCGGCATGTACGAGCTGATGCACGAGAAGGGCTTTCCGGTTTTGAAAATCGGGACGCGGCTTGTGGTGCCCAGGGAAAAGCTCCGCGAGTGGGTGGAACAAAACGTTGGAAAGTGAGGAAACCCATGAGCGACTACTATCCGTACCCGAAGCGCGATCCGATCAAAAACTATTTCCCGCTGCCCAACGAAATCTTTCTGCTGGGTCTCACGCCGGGCGAGCTGGCGGTGTACAGTTACCTGATGCGCTGCGAGGATCGCGAGACGCACCAGTGCCATCCCAGCTACAGGACCATCGGCAAGGCCGTCCATCTCTCACCGAACACGGTGGCGAAGCACGTGAACGGTCTGCGGGAAAAGCGCCTGATTGTCACGGAGAACACCGAGATCGTCACCAGGCGCGGCGAGAAGCGAAACGGGACTCTCCTCTATACGATCCGCCCGGTGGAGGAAGCGCTGCGGCACTTCTACGAGCAGCAGATGCAGCAGCTCGAAACAGTCAAAGATCAGGAGAATATCCGAAAAAAGCTCGCCGAGCTCGACCGCAAACGGGAGCGAGCGGGCTAGGGTCGAAAATCAAGCAGGTGAAAGACGCGGTGCCGTAAACCGGCACCGGTCTCGTTTCACAGCGGACGGCAACGCCGACCGCACAAGGCTTTCCGGCAGTTTCAGGCACGATGATTTTACGGTGCCGTATTTGCGGAGTTGGCGCCGCAGTACGGTGCCGTAAACGCCGGAATCGCCCGTGAATCAAGGAAAAAACACGGCGCCATATACCGACGCTTACCATCTTTTTCGTAAACAACGCGATTCTCGCTGGATATTCCGAAAGTGTTGTGATATGTGTTTGTGTTGCGAAAAGAGGTGAAACGCTATGGCAAGAAAAAGACCGGACGACGACGGGCTCGTCCGCAAAAGAAAAGACGGTCGCTGGGAAGGACGCATCGTCATCGGACACAAGGAGGACGGGACGCCGATCTACAAATCCGTCTTCGCTAAAACGCAAAAAGAGTTGATGCCGAAGCTGCACGGCGCCATCGACTGCTACCGCGACGCGGATCTGAGCGAGCAGGGCAACATGACGCTTTCTGAATGGATCGAGCAGTGGCTCACAAGCTACGCCGAACCGACGCTGCGCGAGAGTACCGTCCGCGGGTATCGCAGCGACGTGCGTCATCACATCAAGCCTGCGCTGGGAAATAAAATGCTGCGGTCCATCACGCAGCGGGATGTGCAGAAATTCTATAACGCGCTGGGTCGGAAGACATACAAAGCCAGCGACGGAAGCGAGCGCCGCCTTGCCGACGCCACCGTGCGCGGCGTTCACATGCTGCTCCACGAGATCATGGAAGCGGCGGTGCGCTCCCGGCTGATCGTTCAGAACCCGACGGAGGGGACGGTGATCCCCAAGCTCAACAAGCCGCCCATGAAAATCCTGAACGAGGAGCAACTCGACAGGTTCATGGAGGCGATCCGTGCCGAGCCGCTGTGGTATGACTTCTTCTACACGGAGATCACCACGGGCCTGCGTCGCGGTGAGATCTGCGGACTCAAGTGGTGCGACTTCGACGAGGCGAACGGAACGCTGAAGGTGTGCCGCTCCATCCATGCAGTGCCTGGCGGCACATTGGAGGTGGGCGAGACGAAAACCGAAAAAGGAACGCGCACGATCCTGCTGCCGCCCAGCACGCTCCACGTGCTGAAGGAGCGGCGCAAGACGGCGCCGACCGAATGGATCTTCCCCAGCCTGCTGGAGCCGGAGAAACCGACAGCGCCCAGCGCCGCGTACCATCGGCTGAAGGTGATCCTGCAAGGTTCAGGTCTGCCGGACATTCGTTTCCACGATCTGCGCCATACCTTCGCCACCCACGCCATACGCAGCGGCGTGGACGCCAAGACGCTCTCCGGCATCCTCGGTCACACCAACGCCAGCTTTACGTTGGACACCTACACCCACGTCACGAGCGACATGCAGAAGAACGCCTCGGTCATCGTGGGAGATTTCATGGAAGAGTTATTCGGAAAGGAGTTGAAACCGTGGGAAAGAAACGAAAGTCCGGAGAAGGAACGCTCCGATTGAGAAAAGACGGGCGCTGGGAAGGGCGCATCGTCGTCGGCTACGACGAGAAGGGCGTGCCCATCACGAAAAGCGTCACCGCCGTATCCAAGGCCGTCTGTCAGGAAAAGCTGGAAGAACTCAAAGTGAAGTGCGGCGTCGTCACCGGCAGAGCGAAGCCGGACATGCCCTTCGGCGACTGGATCGATCTGTGGTATCAGACCTGGTCCAAGCCCGGCCTGCGTATCACGACGCAGCAGTGCTACGAGAATCGAATCTACAACCACATCATCCCGCACGTCGGTGAGATCCCGCTGAACAAGTTGACGCAAAGCGACCTCCAGCAGTTCTATGCGGAGCTGAAGCGCAACGGGCGGCGCATCCGCCGCGACCTCTACGGCCCCGGTCTGTCGGATCGCATGGTGCGCTCCTGCCATACCACCTGCCGGATTGCTCTGGAGAAGGCAAAGACCGAAGGACTGATCCGTGTCAATCCCGCCATCGGCTGCAAGCTGCCACCGAAGAAAGCCCGGGAGATGCAAGTGCTCTCTCACGAGGAGATGCAGCGGTTTCTGATCCAGGCAAAGGAGGACGGCTTCTACGAGATGATGCTCCTGGAGCTGGCAACCGGCATGCGCCGCGGCGAGATCTGCGCGCTGCAATGGGACGATCTGAATCTGCGCACCGGCGAGCTGCATATCCAGCGGCAGGTGATCCACGTGGCGGGCGCGCTGCACGAGTCGGCACCGAAAACGAAAAGCTCCGACCGCACCGTTATCCTGCCGAGAGCAGTACTAAACGTGCTGAAGGAGCTGAAAGTGCAGACGGACTCGCGCTGGATGTTTCCCTCACCGGTAAAAGAAGACGCTCCGCTGGATCCGCAGAGCGTCTATCGGAAGATGAAAAAGGTGCTGGCGCGGGCGCAGTGCAAGAACATCCGCTTCCACGACTTGCGCCATACCTTCGCCACCACCGCCCTGGAGCACGGCATGGACGTAAAAACCCTGTCCGCCATCATCGGGCATATTTCCTCGGCGACAACGATTGATATCTACAGCCATATCACCGACGCCATGCAGCGGCAGGCAGCGCAGAAGATCGAGCGCGGGATCGGCCACAGCGAGGCGTACGAGCCCCACGAGACGATAGACGACCAACTTCCCATCGAGAACGGAAAATCGCCCGTAAGCCCGCCGTTCGCCCCGCACAAGGGCAAGGTGCGCAAACCCGGCACCGGCGGGATCTATGAGATCAACGATCACCTCTTTGAGGGCCGCTATTCGCCCACCAACGCCCAGGGCAAGCGCGAGGTGCATACGGTCTATGCCAAGACGAAGGAGGAATGCGAAGCGCTATTAGAAACGATGATCGCCGAGGTGCGGGAACGGATCAAGGAAGAAAAGCGAATGATAAAGGAGGAAGCAGGTGGGCAAAAAACTGCGTTGCAATAGACAAAGAAATAGCAAAAATCCTCTGAAATCGCTGATTTCAGAGGATTTTTGGTCCGAGTGACAGGATTTGAACCTGCGGCCTGATGGTCCCAAACCACCCGCGCTACCAGCTGCGCTACACCCGGATATTCAATTTTTTGCTTTTGCCGTTGTGGTCAAACATGTGGTCAAAGGCCCATGTTCGAGCGATTTGCGGGGGAGGGAAAGTGCGGAAACCCCAGTATTTGCAAGGGGTTGCGGGTTTTCGGATTTCTACGGATGGCCGGGGGTGTTACACGCTCCCAAACCACGCGCTCTACCATCTGAGCTACACCCGGCCGTGTGACCTATACTATATCCTCCCGGGCGGGGGATGTCAAGTATCCTCCCGACGCGGATCGGGCGGGTCGGGCCGGGTTTCTCTCAGAATTTCTCAGTCCTTCTTGAATTCCCGCAGGATGAGGCCGGGGTTCTTTTCCTCCGCCCAGCGGATGGACCACTGCCCGCCGAAGACCAGCAGGTCGTTTCCCTTGAAGTCCTGGACCCAGCGGCTGTCGGTGCCCAGGTTCAGCCGACTGAGGTCCATGTCCTTGTTCTCGATCCAGCGGACGTACTGGTAGGGCAGGCCACGCCGCCGGACGTCTACACCGTATTCCGTCTTGAGGCGGTACTCCAAAACCTCCAGCTGCAGGATGCCAACGACGCCGACGATGACCTCCTCCAGGCCGCTGCCCGGTGCGTGGAAGATCTGGATCGCGCCCTCCCGGGCGATCTCAGTCATGCCCTTTTCGAACTGCTTGCGCTTCATGGTGTCGATGCGCTCCACGGCGGCGAAAATCTCCGGAGCAAAGGTAGGGATGCCCTCGAAGGTGACCTTTTTCCCCTTGGCGCAGACCGTGTCCCCGATGGAGAAGATGCCGGGGTCGAAGATGCCGATGATGTCCCCGGCGTAGGCCTCGTCGATGATCTGACGGGCTTCCGCCATCATCTGCTGTGGCTGGGCCAGACGCAGGGTCTTGCCCCCCTGGACGTGGAAATACTCCGCGTCCCGCTCGAATTTCCCGGAGCACACCCGCATAAAGGCGATGCGGTCCCGGTGGGCCTTGTTCATATTGGCCTGGATCTTGAACACGAAGGCGGAAAAATGCTCGTCGAAGGGATCCACGACCCCCTCCGCGGCCTGCCGGGGCAGGGGCGGCGGCGTGAGCTCCAGAAAGCTCTTCAGAAACGGCTCCACGCCGAAATTCGTCAGGGCCGAACCGAAGAACACCGGCGAGAGCTTTCCGCTCCGCACCGCATCCAGATCGAACTCATATCCCGCGCCGTCGAGAAGCTCCACGTCGTTAACGAGGTCCTCCCGCAGCCGCGGGCCGATGAGCTCGTCCAGCGCGGCGGTGTCGGTGAGGTCCGCCTCGATGGCCTCGATTTTCTGGGAGCCCCGGTGGAAGTCCGTGAAGGCCAGGATGTGTCCGGCCTGCCGGTCGTACACGCCCTTGAAGTCCCGCCCGGAGCCGATGGGCCAGTTCATGGGGTAGGTCCCGATGCCGAACTCCGTCTCCAGCTGCTCAATGAGGTCATAGGGCGAGCGGGCGTCCCGGTCCAGCTTGTTGATGAAGGTGAAGATAGGGATGTGCCGCATGGCGCAGACCTTGAAGAGCTTCCGGGTCTGGGGCTCGATGCCCTTGGCGGCGTCGATGACCATGACGGCGCTGTCCGCCGCCATGAGAGTGCGGTAGGTGTCCTCGGAGAAGTCCTGGTGTCCCGGGGTGTCAAGGATGTTGATGCAGCAGCCGTCGTACTCGAACTGCATGACGGAGGAGGTGATGGAGATGCCGCGCTGCTTTTCAAGCTCCATCCAGTCGGAGACGGCGTGCCGGGCGGACGCCTTGCCCTTCACCGCGCCGGCCAGCTGGATCGCGCCGCCGTAGAGGAGGAGCTTTTCCGTGAGCGTCGTCTTGCCGGCGTCCGGGTGGGAGATGATCGCGAAGGTCCGCCGCCGCGTGATCTCCTGTCGTAGATCGGCCATAAATATACCTGCCTGTCACTTGATTTAATATCGTGCCACACGGAAAGTAATATTACCACGCCCCGGCGGAAAAAGCAACGGATTCCTGCGCTTTACGGGACTCTGCCGGGATGCTATACTGTACCCAGCGACAAAAACGGAGGGATTGACCATGGAACGCCGGGATTTTGACGAGATCATCGACCGGCGCGGCACCAACGCCGTGAATGTGGAGGCCGCTTTGTCCTCCGTGGGCTGCGCCGGGGTGGACCTGCCCCGGAGGCCGGAGGACCTCATCCGCATGTGGGTTGCGGACATGGAATTCGCGCCGCCGCCGGTGGTGCTGGAGGCCATCCGCGCCCGCCTGAACCGCCGCATCCTGGGCTACACCGGCTCCTTTGACGGGAAGTTGTACGAGGCCCTCGGCGGCTGGTGCCGGTCCCGGTACGGCTGGAGCTTTGCGGAGGAGGAGCTGGTCTTTTCGCCGGGGGTGGTGGCGGCCATTTACCAGATCGCGGAGGACGTGGCCGCGGACGAAAAAATCCTGCTTCTGACGCCCTCCTACGCTCCCTTTGCGGAGGCGGCTCGGCGCTGCGGCGCGGAGCTCGTTTGCTCGCCTCTCCTGCGGACGAAATCCGGCTGGAAGATCGACTTTGACGATCTTGCCGAAAAAGCCGCCGATCCGGCGGTGAAGCTCCTTATTTTCTGCAATCCCCACAACCCCACCGGCCGGGTCTGGACCCCGGAGGAGCTGCGGCAGGCGGCGGACATCGCGGAGAAAAACGACCTCTGGCTCGTGTCCGACGAGATCCACTGCGACCTGACCCGCGCGGGGATCACCTACACCCCCATGGCGGCGGTCCTGCCGGCCTATCGGAAGCTCATCGTCTGCCTCTCGGCCAGCAAGACCTTCAACCTCGCGGGTCTGATGCTGTCGGAGATCGTCATTCGGGATGAGGCGGAGCGGAAGATGTTCCGCTCCCGGCAGAAATCCGGCGGACTGAACCCCCTGTCCCTCGCGGCGCACGAGGCGGCGTTTTCCCGGGGCGGGCCGTGGCTCGACGCTCTGCGGGAGTACCTCGACGGGAATTTCGCGCTCATGCGGGCGTTTTTCGACGAGCATTTCCCGCGGTCGCAGTTCACGGTGCCGGAGGCGACGTACCTCGCCTGGGCGGACATAAGCGCCTATGCCCCGGCGGAGGCCGCAGCCTTTTTCGCGCGGAAGGCCGGGGTCATTCTGGAGGACGCGTCCTCCTTCGTGGCGGACGGCGGCGGGCATGTCCGCATGAACCTCGCCCTGCCGCGAGAGCTTCTGCGGCAGGGCCTGGAGCGGATGGCGGCAGCGGTTTCCGAGGCGTAAAGCGGAGATCACCCCACCCCATGCCCGGAGAGGGCCTCGGCGCGGCGCTTTCGCAGGAAGGAATGCTTCGGCGCCGGGACGGGCAGCCGGGTCCGCAGCTCCATCTGCGGATGCCGCGCGGCGTCCACCGGGTTTCCCTCCCCGTCGAACAGCGCGCCGACCGCGAACGTCACGGGCTTGCCTTCCCCGGGCGTGAGGAGCGTCAGCTCATCGCCGGGGAAGAAGCGGTTGCGCTGGCGCAGGACGGCGTTCCTCCACGAGATGGTATTTCCAGCGGCAGGGCTGGGCGCAGGCACCCCGGTTGGCGTCCCGTCCGGCGAGCCAGTTGGAGAGGGTGCACCGCCCGGAAAAGGACACGCACATGGCCCCGTGGCAGAAGGCCTCCAGCTCCAGCTCCGCCGGGAGCTTTGCCCGGAGAGCGGCGATCTTCTCGAGGGATAATTCCCGGGCCAGAACGACCCGGGATGCCCCCAGATCATAAAACGCCCGGGCCGTTTCCGCGTTCATGACGCCCGCCTGGGTGCTGACGTGCAGGGCGGCGCGGGGAGCGTATTTCTGCACGGCGGCGATGACCCCCAGGTCCGCGGCGATGACCGCGTCCGCCCCGGCGTCGTCCAGAAGCTCGAGAAACGCCGGAAGCGCCGCCATGTCCTCGTCGTCCGGGATGGTGTTGCAGGTCACATGGACCTTCACCTCCCGGTCGTGGGCATAGGCGATGGCCCGGCGCAGATCGTTGTCCGCGAAATTCCCCGCCCCGGCCCGCATGCCGAAGGCACGGCCCGCCAGATACACCGCGTCCGCGCCGTATGCCGCCGCCATGACGAGCTTTTCCATATCCCCCGCCGGGGAGAGCAGCTCCGGTTTCATCCCGTTTCTCCTTTGCGTCCGTGTTTGCCGCTACCATACCACACGCCCCGGGAAAATGCAACGACGGGCAGTTGACGAGGCCATGGAACAATGTTAATATTAAGGCAAAGAACGCCGTGTCCGGCGGGAAAGAGGTCATATCATGCAAAAGAAGCGTCCCATCGTAAAATTCATCGTATTCGCCATTCTGACAGTCGCCGTGGCCCTATGGGGTTCCTCCTCGGGCCTGCTGGACAGCTTGAAGGTCCTGGGCGGGGAGGGTCCGAGCCTTGCCAATCTCGCCGGGGTGGCGCTGATGGTCTTCGCGACGCTGTCCGTCGAGTACCTCGTGCTCCTCGTCCTGAGCTTTCTGAAGCCCGAGAAGCACCGCGCCCGCACGGCGGTGTCCCTCGCGGCGAACATCGTGCGCTACATCGCCGCCATCGTCATCCTGTGCGGCGTCCTCGCCATGCTGAGCGTGGACATCGGCGCGATCCTCGCCGGTCTTGGGATCGTGGCCCTCATCATCGGCTTCGGCGCGGAGAGCCTCATCAGCGACGTAGTCACCGGCATGTTCATCCTGCTGGACAACCAGTATAACGTCGGCGACATCATCGAGGTGAACGGCTTCCGCGGGACCGTATCCGACATCGGCATCCGCACCACCTGCGTCACCGACACAGGCGGCAACGTGAAGATCATCAACAACTCCGACATGAAAAACATCCTCAACCGCTCGGACAACGCCTCCAAGGCGGTTTCGGATTTTGCCATCCCCTATGAGACGGACCTCCCCGCCCTGGAGGCGAAGATTCCCGGGCTCGTGGAGGAAATCTACGCCGCCCATCCCGACGTGTTCCGCTCCGTCCCGAAGTACCTCGGCGTGCAGGAGCTGGGGGAGAGCTGCGTCGTGCTGCGCTTCGTCGTGGAGGTGGGCGAGTCGGACATCTATTCCGGCGCGAGGCTCCTCAACCGCGATCTGCTGGTGGGCTTCCGCAAGCTGGGCGTGGAGTGCCCCTTCCCGCAGGTCGACGTCCATACCAAGTGAGCCATGGACGGACGATACGATGACCGCCGGCAGCGGCCGGAGGTCGAGATCACCCCGCCGCCCCGGGAGGGCCCCACGGACCTGGCGGGGGAGTTCGCCCCGCCGCCGGAGGAATTCCCCCGACCCGGCAGCATGGCTCCGACGCCGGAGACGCCCCGGAAAAAACGCCGGCTGCTGCGGGCGTTCATGGCGATCGCCGCCGCGGTGCTGACGGTGTGGCTGTTCACCCGTCCCGCCGCTCCGATGCCCGAGGCCGTTCCGACCCCCGCGCCGGAGGAAAACGCCGTGCCGGAGGAGACCCCCGCGCCGACGCCGGACCCGGAGCCCACCGCGACGCCGGAGCCTACGCCCACGCCGCCGCCCTGGGACGTCTATCCCCTGCGGGAAGACGGTGAGATGCAAATCACCGTATTTGGGGATATGTTCAACGATGAATACTTCATGACCGGCGAGGGAGACGAGTTCGTGATACTTCTGCGGGAGACGATCCCCGAAGCAGAGTTCACGGAGTTCGCGCTGCCCTACGACGAGGTGCCGGAGTTCTATGACCCCTTCGTCTTCTGCGGCTTCGCGCTGCACTGCGGCAACCGGTTCGATCCGGGATTCGTTCCCGGGATGGACTCCTTCGTCGTGGTCCTGGGCGACGTTCTGACCCGGGAGGACGTGGAGCGCATTCCCGTCTCCGACGACGGCGTGCGGTACGTGAACATCCACACCATGTGGCGGGATGAGGACGAGCTCATCACCGATCCCTCCCAGTACGGCCTGCCGCTGACGCTGGACGACGGCATGGGGAACACCACCGTCGTGGAGGCCAAGACCCCCCTCGCCTCCGAGGGCTACACCTACCTCGCCGTTTTCCCGGTCCCGGAGCGGGAGGGCTATGCCTTCACCGGCTGGTACGACCCGGACGGAAACCGGGTGGACTACGTCACCTTCTTCCAGTTCTTCCGCGAGATCGAGACGGAGTGGGGCATCGACTACGACTGGATGAACCCCATCCTCATCACTCTGACCGCCGGCTGGGAGCCGGTGGGATGAACCTACGCATAAAGCAAATCACGCGCTGCCTGTTTCGGTCCGACAGCGCGTGATCTTTTGCAAGCATCGTGGATTTACCTGTATACTGTAGACGAGAAAATCTCAGAACAGGGATTACCGCATTACAATGAAGGTCACTACTATGGAGTATTATAACACGGTTTACGTCGGAATGGACGTACATAGGGAAAATTTTTCTCTTTGCTGCTACACCCGCGAGGATGAGCGAGCGCTCCATGCGCAGAGTATCGCGGCGGACCATTAGCCTGTCGGTATCCAATCCGCGTATAACCGTTTGGCCAATGCCGGGATCTGTTCTGTCCAAAGCTCCTTCCATATGTTCTCAGCTTGCACAAATCTTACCCCGTGATTTCTTGCAACTTGACCGTTGACTTGGGGTCACTGCATAACAGTATTATATTAAAAGAAGCTACCATTTGTAATGTGGTATGACATTTTACAGGAGGTAATTGTTGTGGGAAAAGCGTTCAATTACATTATAAGAGGTCCAGAGTATCGCTGGACTTATAAACGGAGTGGGACAAGCAAGCCAGAAACGAGAGTAATAAAATGTAAGTCGTGCGGGAAAATGGTTTCCGTCTCTAACTTAGCGTGTCCTGCATGTGGTTTTGATTTGACAAGCGAAGAACAGCTAGAACAGAATAATAAGGAAAAAAGAGCAAATAGGATTATTATTTTACTCCTCTTACTCTTTGGCGTTGCGGTATGTGCCGCTACTGTTTATTTATTATTGCACACATAGAACATAGCCGATATTTATAGAATACAACCATAACCTATGATGGACCTTGATACAATCGGTTACTTTCTATTTATGGAAGAACAAGAACGCCAGCAGGAAGAAAAAACAGAGGACGAAGACAACGACGCTGATCGCTGGATCGTCCCGCTCATTTCGTCATGATCCCACAGCAAACGAATACCCCGCCGATCCCATGGTGGACCGACGGGGTATTGCTATGCGGTGTTCGGTTATTTCACGGTGACGGTGCCATAGGCCGGGTCCGTCACGACGACAAGCAGACCGTCGCCGGTGTTCGTGAAGTCGTCCATGGTGAGGTTCGCGGAGGTCACGGTCAGCACCGCGCCTTCCGCCACGTCCACGGAGAGGGTTCCGTCCGCGGTGTCGATGACCACGTCGCCGTAGAAGCGGATGGCCATCTCGCCGTCATACAGGGCCTGGTATTCCTCCAGGTTCGCGGGATCGACAGTCACGTCCGTGATGGCGTTCACGCCGGTGCGGTTGCCCACGCTGGCAAGAACGCTGCCGCCGGGGAGGTTCAGGGTGCTGTCCACCACCGTGATGATGGCCCGCTCGCAGCCGGTGGCGGCGAAGAGCTTGTCGGAGCCGTTGTTCAGAACGGAGTTCACGAGGGTCAGGGAACCGGCGTCCGTCACCAGGGAGGTGGTGTTCTGGAAGGTGGCGGTATAGACGTTCAGAATGGAGTTTTCAAAGTACTGGGAGGCATAGCCGTTGCCTCCGATGGAGTTTCCGTACACACCGTTTTTCACGATGAGGGTGGTGGGCTCATCGGTGACGGAGCCGCCGGAGGCGATGCTGTCCTCGAAGACCTGATACCCGCCCCAGAAGTCGGAGCTGTACACACGCCCGGAGCCGAAGGCTGCGGCGTCGACATAGTGGACGGTGCCGTTATAGAGGTTGTTCGTCAGGTGCTGGGAGGCGGAGTAGGCCACGGCGTTTTCGATGTTCAGCGTACCGCCGAAGCCCACGAAGGCAGTGCCCGCCATGGTCCCCGGGGGCGCGGAGGCCACAGCCTCGCCGTCCAGGACCAGGGAACCGTCGTTCGACCGGAGATATACGACGCTGTCCTTGCCCCAGACACCCATGGCCGTGCCCACGGCGAAGCGATAATAGGCGTTGCGGCTCGTGGCGTTGTAGACGAAGCCGTCGTGGGTGGGATCGGTGGCGGCCTCCTGGCCGTCGAGGGCATAGCGCGGATCGGAAAGACCCGTGATGACCGAGGCCGCGGCGTCCGCGTTTCCGGTAAGGGAGACGGTGTTGTCCGTGATGGTCAGCTCCCCGGCGTTATTCACAAGCAATGCGGCGTTGGCCTCGGAGATGAGGCTCAGATCGTCGATGGCGTTCTGCACGGCGTCGATATTCGCGCCGTTCACGAGCAGGGTCTCGCCGTACTCCGGTCCGAAGAACTGGCTCATATCCGCGTACCGGGAGCCGGTGGCCTCGGCACGGGAGGCGTCCGGGGCGGTCTTGGCACAGACATAGTCCTTCGCGGCATAGAAGAGCTCCACCGCCTCGGCCTTGGTGAGGACCTTGTCCGCCGCGGGAGTCTCCGCCTCCCCCAGCAGAACGCGGGACACCGCGGCCATCTTCGCCTCGTTGGTGGGCTCGGGGCCTGCCGCCGCCGCCAGAGCCGCGGCCAGAGCCCGGCCCGCCTCGTTCTTCATGGTCCAGACGGAGGCAAAGGCGTTATACATGCCAACATAGGCAAACTCCGCCGTCACCTCCGCGCCGGTGCCGAGGCTCGTGACGCCGGGGATGTTCTCCGTGAGATAAAATCCCCCGCCCAGGTCCTTCACATCCGTGTACCGCGTGTAGATGCCGTCCCACACCCCGGCCTGCAGAGTGGCGGAGACCGCGTCGGAATAGGGGTCGTTCGAGAACATCGCGCCCACGAAGTCATCGGGATCCACATAGCCCGCCGCGGAGGTCACCTGATCGACGACGATCTGGAACAGGCGGTACAGACCCACGGCGTACTCGTAGCCATAGAGCTTATCCCCGAAGACGCTCAGGCCGTCGCCGGAATTCGTGATGCCGGAGCGGAGGTACCAGGCCACAGCCGCCTCATGTCCGGCAAAATTCTCGGGATCGGTGAAGTCGGACAGAGCCACCGCAGTGCGGTTGCCGCCGATGAAGACCGACGTATCCCCCGCGATGGGGTCGGCGTCCGTCAGCGCGGTATAGTCGCCATAGGCCATGTTCGGGGCGTAGGTGGTAAGGTCGATGGTCGTGCCGTCCGCGAGGGTCAGCACGGCGGTCTTTTCAGCGTATTCGTCGCCTACGACGTAAATCGTGGTGGGGTAGGCGTCCTCGCCGGCGGAGAGATAAAACGCGGTGTTCGCGCTGCCGTCCACGCCGGATAGGGTCAGCACGTCCCCCTTCGCCACGGCGATGACCCGGTCTGCCGGCTCCGTCATGGCGCTGTCGGCAAAGACCTGGACATCCCCGTCGAAGGGAACGGGCACGAAGGCCGCCTCCCTCTCGCCGCCCCGGGCATATACGCCCCGGATCGCGGTGGAGACACTGCCGTCCCGGATCTCCCCCTGGGAGGCGACGAACACGTACTGGTCCAGAGCCAGCATGCCGGTGAGATCGATGGAGCCGCCGCCGGAGGCCTCGCCGCTGGCGCTGCCGGTATCGCCGGACGCCTCGCCGGAGGCAAACGCCCCGACGGAGAGCAGCAGGGACAAAATCAGCGCCAGGGCCAGAATCTTTGCGAATCTTCTCATGGTGGAACCCTTCCTTTCTGTGCTTTCCGTTAAAGTATTTACAACTTATTTATAGCATTTTTTCCCGCCTTCGTCAATGACGGCGGAGGATCGTTTGTCCGCCAAAACTTCTTTTGCTATCCTAGACAAAACAGCCAGCTAAATTTTATGGATTTGGGCAAAAATCCATAAATCCCGTTGACAATCCCCACGATAGTGATAATATATTGACAAGAGATTACGAAAGTATTAAGTCCCTCGCCTTTCCGGGCGGGGGACGCGGTACGCGGGTCTCGAATATAGCATTGCAAAATGCGGAAAAATGAAAAAGGAGAACACAAAATGAAAAAAATGTTGGCATTGGTCCTTGCGCTGTGCATGGTCCTGGCACTGGCCGCCTGCGGCGGCGGTTCGTCCGCCCCGGCTGCCGAGGAAGCTGCCCCCGCGGAAGAGGCTGCCGCTCCCGCCGCGGAAGAATCCGCGGAAGAGGAAGCCGTTCCCGCCGCGGACGGCAAGGTCTACTACCTGAACTTCAAGCCCGAGTTCGACGGCGCGCTGCAGACCCTGGCTGCGGACTACACCGCCGAGACCGGTGTGCCTGTCAAGGTCGTCACCGCCGCTTCCGGCACCTACGGCGACACCCTGACCGCCGAGATGTCCAAGAGCGAAGCTCCCACCCTCTTTGTCCTGACCACCAAGGCCATGGTCGACGAGTGGGGCGACTACGCGCTGGACCTCGCGGGCACTCCCGTTGCGGACGAAGCCGTCTCCGATGACTACAATCTCTACGATGAGAGCGGTCAGCTCGTTGGCTTGGGCTATTGCTATGAGTCCTACGGCATCATCACGAACAAGGCTCTCCTGGAGGAAGCCGGCTACTCCCTCGCGGACATCACCGACTTCGACTCCCTGAAGGCCGTGGCGGACGACATCCACGCCCGCGCGGACGAGCTGGGCTTCGACGCTTTCGCTCCCAACGGTCTGGACGGAAGCTCCTCCTGGCGCTTCTCCGGTCACCTGGCGAACCTGCCTCTTGCCTATGAGTATCGCGACAAGGGCCTTGAGGTCGGTGATATGCCTGAGACCATCGACGGCACGTATCTCGACAACTTCCGCATGATCTGGGATCTCTACATCGACGATTCCGCTGCGGACAAGACCTCTCTTACCTCCTCCACCGGCGACGAGGCCGAGGCCGCCTTCGGCAACGGCGAGGCCGTCTTCTATCAGAACGGCACCTGGGAATTCGGCAACCTGACCGGCACCTTCGGCATGGACCCCGCCGACATCACCATGATCCCCATCTACTGCGGCGTGGACGGCGAAGCCGACGCAGGACTCTGCTCCGGCACCGAGAACCACTGGGCGATCAACAAGAACGCCTCCGAGGCGGACATCCAGGCTTCCCTGGACTTCCTGTACTGGCTCGTGACCTCCGACGAGGGCACGCAGGTCCTCGCCGACGAGCTCGGCGCCGTGCCCTTCAAGTCCGCAAAGACCCCCGAGAACGTCTTCTTTGCCGCCGCGAACGAGCTGGCTGCCTCTGGCAAGTACAACGTCGCCTGGGCCTTCAACGACACGCCGAATGTGGACTCCTGGCGCGCCACCGTCGTTACCGCCATGGCCGCCTACTCCGCGGACCAGAGCGACGCCAACTGGGAGCAGGTCGTTTCCGCTTTCGTGGACGGCTGGGCCATCGAGTGGGCCACCGTCAACGGCTGATCGGAAGACTTCCCTGATCCGAGCATAGACCCATGAGCAGGGCGGGCGTTTCGCCCGTCCTGCTTTTTCCACCGGGGAAGCCTTGGCTCCCGGCGGAAAAATCCACAAAGAGAGGGTGAGCTTTTTGCGAAAAAAGAAAGCCAAAAAGATCGAAGGGTCCGCTGTGAACAGCGTGCTGGTCCGCCGTCCCATCCGGCGCTGGTTCCCTCTGTTCATCCTGCCGACCTTCGCCTGCTTCTGCATCGGCTTCATCTGGCCGTTCCTGCAGGGCATCTATCTGTCCTTCTGCACCTTCAACACCCCCCGGGACGCCCAGTGGACGGGCTTTTCGAACTATGTCAAAGCCTTTTCCGACGCAGGCTTCAAGCACGCCTTCTGGAACACGGCGGCCTTCGCGGTGGTGTCCATCATACTCATAAACATCCTGGCCTTCGCCATCGCCTACGGCCTGACCCAGAAGCTCCGCGGCGCGAATCTCTTCCGCACGGTCTTCTTCATGCCGAACCTCATCGGCGGCGTGGTCCTGGGCTATATCTGGTCCATGATCTTCGACGCCATCCTGAAGGGCTACAGCACCTATCTGACGGCCAACGCCACCTACGGCTTCTGGGGTCTCGTCATTCTGGTAGCCTGGCAGCAGATCGGCTATATGATGATCATCTACATCGCGGGTCTGCAAGCCATCCCCGAGGACCTCAACGAGGCCGCCACCATCGACGGCGCGAACCGCTGGCAGACCCTGACCCACGTCACCATCCCCAACATGATGCCCTCCATCACCATCTGCACCTTCCTGACGCTTACGAACTCCTTCAAGCTCTTTGACCAGAACCTGGCTCTGACCGGCGGCGCTCCCTCCGTCATCGTGGACGGAGCGAAGGTCAACATGACGGAGCTTCTGGCCCTGAACATCTACTCGACCTACAACATCAGCAAGAACTGGCACGGCGCAGCCCAGGCCAAGGCAGTGGTCTTCTTCCTGCTCGTGGCCGCTCTCGCCATCGCCCAGCTCACCGCCACCCGCTCGAAGGAGGTACAGGCATGATCAAGAAAAAAACCCGTTATTCCGCCATGAGCACGCTGTTCACCGTGGTGTTCGCCCTGCTGTGCCTTGTGTGGATCACCCCGGTGCTGGAGGTTCTCCTGAACTCCTTCAAATCCAACGCCGCCGTGAACACGAACGCCTTTTCCCTGCCCAACGCGGACAGCTTCGTCGGCTTCTCCAACTACGTCAAGGGCATGACCTTCGGAAACTACCCGTTTTTGAAATCCGTAGGTTTCTCGCTGTTCATCACAGTGGTCTCCGTCGTCCTCATCCTGCTGTTTACCTCCATGAGCGCGTGGTATATCGCCCGGGTGAACAGCAAGTTCGCAAAGTTCTTCTATTACCTCTGCCTGTTTTCCATGATCGTGCCCTTCCAGATGGTCATGTTCACCCTGACCTTCACGGCGGATCAGCTCAAGCTGAACACCCCCTGGACGATCCCGATCATCTACCTCGGCTTCGGCGCGGGCCTTGCGATCTTCATGTTCGTCGGCTTTGTCAAGAGCCTGCCGCTGGAGATCGAGGAGGCCGCCGCCATCGACGGCTGCGGTCCGGTGCGGACCTTCTTCCTCGTGGTGCTGCCGATGCTCAAGCCCACCCTCATCTCCGTCGGCATCCTGGAGACCATGTGGGTCTGGAACGACTATCTGCTGCCGTACCTCGTCCTGGACCGCACGAAATACATGACGATCCCCATCCACGTCCAGTACCTCAAGGGCAGCTACGGCTCCGTGGACCTGGGCGCGACGATGGCGGTCATCATGCTCTCCATCATCCCCATCATCATCGTTTACATCTTCTGCCAGAAGCACATCATCAAGGGCGTCGCCGCCGGCGCCGTGAAAGGATAACCAAACCCTATGGATCAGACCCGAAGCGCCGGCATCCTGCTGCCGGTATCCGCCCTTCCCTCTCCCCACGGCATCGGCACCCTGGGCAAAGCCGCCTATGACTTCATCGACTTTCTCGCGAGGGCCGGTCAGACCTACTGGCAGGTCCTGCCCGTGGGTCCCGTGAGCTACGGCGACTCCCCCTACCAGAGCTTTTCGAGCTTCGCCGGGAACCCGTACTACGTGGACCTGGACCTCCTCGTGCGGGACGGCCTGCTCACCCCCGAGGAGGTCTCGGCGCCGGACTGGGGATCGGACCCCGGCCTCGTGGACTACGGCAGGCTCTATGAGCATCGTTTTGACGTGCTGAAGCTCGCCGCTGACCGCGGCATCTCCCGAGAGAGGGAAGCGCTGGACGGTTTCCGCCGGGAGCATCTATGGCTGCCGGACTACGCGCTGTTCATGGCCCTCAAGCGGCATTTCGGCATGCGCCCATGGCACGAGTGGCCGGAGGAGGACATCCGCCTGCACCGCCCGGAGGCCTGCCAGCGCTGGCGGGAGGCGCTGCGGGAGGACGTGGAGCTTTTCGAGTTCATCCAGCTGCTGTTTTACCGGCAGTGGGCGGAGCTTCGGGCCTATGCCGCGGCGCAGGGCGTCGGGATCATCGGGGACATCCCCATCTATGTCGCGCTGGACTCCGCGGATGTCTGGGCGGAGCCTCACTGGTTCCAGTTGGACGACCGGAACAGCCCCACCGAGGTCTCCGGCGTACCCCCCGACTACTTCAACGAGGACGGACAGCTCTGGGGAAACCCGCTTTACCGCTGGGACGCCATGGAGAGGGACGGCTTCGGCTGGTGGCTGCGGCGGCTGGACGGGGCCTTCGGCTTCTTCGACGTGCTTCGCCTCGATCACTTCCGGGGCCTCGAGAGCTACTGGGCCGTGCCTTACGGCGAGGCCACCGCGAAAAATGGCCGCTGGGTCAAGGGTCCCGGCGAGAAATTCACCCGCGTCGTCTCCGGCTGGTTCCACGGCAGGGCCGTCATCGCGGAGGATCTGGGCTTTCTCACGCCGGAGGTCCGCTCCCTTCTCGCCTCCTCGGGCTATCCCGGCATGAAGGTGCTGGAATTCGCCTTCGATCCCCGGGAGCCGTCGGACTATCTGCCCCACACCTACACCCGAAACTGCGTCTGCTACACCGGCACCCACGACAACGACACCCTGGCCGGTTGGCTGGAGGAGCTGGACGCGGACAGCCTCGCCTACGCCAGGGCCTATCTCGGCCTGAGCGACGGAGAGGGCTATGTCTGGGGCATTCTGCGGGGCGGCATGACCTCCGCGGCGGACCTCTTCGTGGCGCAGCTCCAGGACTATCTCGAGCTGGGCGCGGAGGCCCGGATGAACACTCCCGGCGTGCCCATGGGCAACTGGCGCTGGCGGGTCCTGCCGGAGCAGCTCACCGACGCCCTGGCCGATCGCATCGCGGCGCTGACAAAGCTCGGCGCCCGCTGAAAATCGCCCCATCCCCGGACGCACATACCGCCGTGCGTCCGGTTTTTTGCGGTTCTTAGGCAATCCATCCGCTTTTTCGCGGGAAATCGGTAAAGGATTGTGCAGTTTCGATGGTTGACAGGCGGCGGAATGTCCTGTAAAATAGGGCCACAGCCGAATATTGCAGTTAAAGGATAGAGGCGCAGCTGTCATCAGTACGTCCGGCGTCAAGGCATCGCAGAGCCGCTGCCGCGCGGAAAGGGACCGCTGCCGAAGGGGAGATTTCGCGGACCTCCTCTGGTCAAACGGAGAACATCCGTTTGACTGTCGCATTTGCGGAGAGCTATGCATTTAATTGTGTTATCTACGTCCGGCATTTCGGGCGGCGGAGCCTGTTACATCATGGACAGCGAATGCGGACGATCGCGTTCGCTGTATTTTGTATTTTATGTCCGACGCCATCTTCGGAGCCCTTCTGAAAGGAACACATCATGAAACTCATCATCACCGGCGCAAACGGCCGCATGGGCCGGATGCTGGCGGAGGTCGTCCGGGAGGGCGAGAGCCACAGCATCGCCGCGCGCATCAGCCCGAGCTTTTACACCGACAGCCTGGAGGGGACCTACCCCTACCCGGAGCAGTTCACGGAGGAGGCCGACGTGGTCATCGACTTCTCGAACCACGCCGCCACCGCCGCTCTCCTGGCCTACTGCGTGGAGCGAAAGCTCCCCGTGGTCATCGCCACCACCGCCCAGGACGAGGCCGACATGACCGCCATCCGCACGGCATCGGCGGAAATTCCCGTGTTCCTCTCCGCGAACATGTCCATCGGCGTCGCGCTGCTCGCGGACATGGCGAAGAAAGCCGCGGCGGTTTTCCCGGACGCGGAGATCGAGATCATTGAGCGCCACCACGACCGCAAGCTCGACGTGCCCAGCGGCACGGCGCTGCTGCTGGCCCGGCGCATCCGGGAGACCCGGCCCGCGGCGGAGATCGTCGTGGGCCGCCACGAGAACGGCCTGCGCCGCCCGGAGGAGATCGGCATCCACTCCCTGCGGTACGGAAACGAGGTCGGCACCCACGAGATCATCCTCTCGAACGGCAGCGAGACCCTGACCCTCAAACACGAGGCGGAGACCCGCGCGCTGTTTGCCAAAGGCGCTCTCGCCGCGGCGGAATTTCTGCTGGGCAAGGCTCCCGGTCTCTACGACATGCGCGATATCATCGCCTGAGGAGGCTTCTGCATGAACGCACAGGAGATCATCCAATACATCGCCTCGGCGGAAAAGAAAACCCCCGTCAAGGCCTACATCCGCGAAAACACCCCCATCGACTACGGCACGGCGAAGGTCTTCGGCGCCGGGGACAGGATCGTTTTCGGCAACTGGAACGAGCTGGGACCCATCCTGGAGGCCAACCGGGATAAGATCGACGACATCGTCATCGAAAACGACCGCCGCAACAGTGCGCTGCCCCTGCTGGACCTGAAGGACATCCCCGCCCGCATCGAGCCGGGCGCGCTGATTCGGGACGAGGTGACCATCGGCAAAAACGCCGTCATCATGATGGGGGCCGTTTTGAACATCGGCGCCGTCGTGGGGGAGGGCACCATGATCGACATGGGCGCGATCCTCGGCGGACGGGCCACCGTGGGCAAAAACTGCCACATCGGTGCCGGCGCGGTGCTGGCAGGGGTCATCGAGCCTGCCGCCGCGACGCCGGTGATCGTGGAGGACGGGGTCCTTATCGGCGCGAACGCCGTCATCATCGAGGGGGTCCACGTGGGCAAAAACGCCGTGGTCGCCGCGGGTGCCGTGGTGATCGAGGACGTCCCCGAAAACGCCGTGGTGGCGGGCTGTCCCGCCCGGGTCATCAAGCAGAAGGACGCCGGCACCACGCAGAAAACCGCCCTGGAAGCGGCTCTGCGCACTCTATGAGTGTTTTGTTCGCACGAGACGGGCGATCCATTCGGCTTTTTCGCCCGGTAACCAGCCTCGCATGTATTCGAAGGAAGAGTACGACATGTCCATGATGGATCACCTGAACCCGGCCCTCCTCACCGCCCGGCGCAGCGCCATCCGGGAATTCTCCCAGCTGGCGGCCGGGACCCCGGACTGCGTTCGCCTCACCCTTGGCGAGCCGGATTTCATCACCCCCGCACCCATCCGGGCGGCCGTGACCGCCTCTCTGGACGCGGGCCACACCCACTACATCCAAAACAACGGCGTTCCCGCCCTGCGGGAGCGCATTGCGTCGTTTTGCTTCCAGCGCTGCGGCCTCGACTACGCCGCCGACGACGTGATCGTCACCGCCGGGGCGACGGAGGCGCTGTTCGTCTCGCTGTTCGGCATCCTGTCCCCCGGGGACGAGGTCGTCATCCCCCAGCCGGCCTTCGTGCTGTACCGGGAGCTTGTGAACCTCTGCCGGGGCGTCACCGTGCCGATGGACACCGCGCCGGACGGCTTCCAGCTCCGATCCGACGCCCTCGCCGCCTGCATCACCCCCCGCACCAAGGCCATCGTGCTGAACTCCCCAAACAATCCCACCGGCTGCGTATACGACCGGGAGAGCCTGGATGCTGTGTATCGCCTCGTGCGGGACCGGGATATTTTCGTCATCTGCGATGATGTCTACCGGGGCTTCCGCTACGGCGCGGAGTACCACAGCTTCGCGGAATACCGGGACCTGCGGGAGAAGCTCCTCGTGGTGCAGAGCTTCTCGAAAATGTGGGCCATGACCGGCTGGCGCATGGGGTGGCTCCTGGCGGATGCCTCCGTCCGGGAGCGGCTGGACCTCGTCCACCAGTATGCCATTACCTCCACCCCCGCCCCCTTCCAGGAGGCGGCCATCGCCGCCCTGGACCTGGACGTCTCGGGCATGGCGGAGGAATACGCCCGCCGCCGGGGATACGTCCTTGAGCGTCTCGCGGGCATGGGGCTTTCCCTCATCCCGCCGGACGGGGCGTTTTATGTGTTCCCGTCCATCGAAAAATACGGCCTGTCCTCCACGGAGTTCTGCACAAGGCTTCTCACGGAGGCTCATGTCGCCGTGACCCCCGGAGCGGCCTTCGGCGCGGACGGACATATCCGCATCTCCTACGCCTGCGGCATGGAGGACCTGCGCCGCGGGATGGACCGCCTGGAGCGCTTTTTGCATACGCTGGACGGGAGGGACCCGACATGAATAACCTTATGCAAAAGGCCATTGCCATCGCCCCGGAGCTCTGGGCTCTGCGGGAGAGCATCCACCGGGAGCCGGAGCTGGGAAACCACGAGTTCCGCACGGCGGATAAGATCGAGGCCTATCTGCATAGTCTCGGCATCCCCACGGAGCGGGTCACGGAGACCGCCGTGGCGGGGCGTCTCACCGGCGGCCTGCCCGGTCCCACCGTCGCCCTGCGGGCGGACATGGACGCCCTTTCCCTGACGGAAATGACCGGCGCGGATTTTGCCTCCCGGACCCCCGGTGTCATGCACGCCTGCGGACACGACGTGCACACCGCCGCCGCTCTCGGCGCGGCAAAGCTCCTGTCGGACCGGCGGGACACGCTCCCCGGCAATGTGGTCTTCCTCTTCCAGCCGGACGAGGAGGGAAACGGCGGCGCGGAGCGCATGATCGCAGCGGGAGCCTTGGAGGGCGTGGACGCCGTCTTCGGCGCCCATGTGGACCCGGCGCTCCCCCTGGGCGCCGTCGGCGTGAAATACGGCAAATTCTACGCCGCCTCGGACATCTTCAAGATCACCCTCACCGGACGGAGCTGCCATGGCGCGGAGCGGGAAAACGGCATCGACGCCCTGGCCTCCGCCGCCGCGCTGGTGCCGGCGCTGCTGGCCATCCCGAAGCAAATGACGAATCGCTGCGTCGTGACCGTGGGGAAGTTTTCCTCCGGCACAGCGGTGAATATCGTCCCGGGCACCGCGGAGCTGGGCGGCATCCTGCGCACCCTCGGCCCCGACGCCCGGCGGGAGGTGAAAAGCCGCATCACCGAGGCCCTCATGGAAAACGCCCACGAATTCGGCACGGAGCCCGCCCTGGAATTCCAACCCAGCTACCCCGGCGTCGTGAACCACGACGGCATGACGGCCCTCGCCCGGGACGCTATGACGGAGCTCCTCGGCCCGGAGCAGGTCCGGGTGCTGGAGACCCCCACCATGACCACAGAGGACTTTGGCTTCTACCTCGAGCGGGTCCCCGGCTCGTTTTACCACATCGGCGCGGGCTGCTCCCTGCCGCTGCACAACCCGGGCTTCCTGCCCGCGGCGGAGACCGTACCCCTGGCCGCCGCCGTCCACACGGCGGTGATCCTGCGATTTTTGACCCGATAAATCTTCTCTGGAGGAACAACTATACATGAAAACCATCGTTGTAAAATTCGGCGGCACGTCTCTTGCCGGCGCCGACCAGATCCGCAAGGCCGCGGACATCGTTCTTTCCGACCCCGCCCGCCGCTTTATGGTGGCCTCCGCCCCCGGCAAGCGCACGGGGGACGACATCAAGGTCACGGACCTTCTCTACCGCTGCTATGACGAGGCCGCCGCCGGACAGGACTTTTCCGGCACCCTCGCCCAGATCGAGGGCCGCTACGCCGACATCCTAGCGGGTCTCGGGGTGGCGTTCGATCTCGCCGCGGAGATCGCTATTCTGCGGGAGCATCTCGAAGCCGACCCCCAGCGGGACTACATGGCGAGCCGGGGCGAGTATCTGAACGCCCGGATCATCGCGGCGTTTCTGGGCCGTCCCTTCGTGGACCCGGCGGAGACGATCTTCTTCACCGAGGCCGGGTCCCTGGACGAAAAACGCACCTTCGAGGCCCTCGGTGCCCGTCTTGCCTCCCTCGAATGCGCCGTCATCCCCGGCTTCTACGGCGTGATGCCGGACGGCACGGTCCACACCTTCTCCCGGGGCGGCTCGGACATCACGGGCTCCATCGCGGCCCAGGCCTCCAAGGCGGACCTCTATGAGAACTGGACGGACGTGTCCGGTATGCTCTCCGCCGATCCCCGCATCGTGGAAAACCCCCACGTCATCGACCACATCACCTACACGGAGCTCCGTGAGCTCTCCTACATGGGTGCCTCCGTGCTTCATGAGGACGCGGTCTTCCCCGTTCGCAAGGCAGGCATCCCCATCAACATTCGAAACACAAACCGCCCCGCCGATCCCGGCACCATGATCGTCCCCTGGGCGGACCGCTCCGCTCAGAAGCGGGTCGTCACCGGCGTCGCGGGCCGCAAGGGCTTTACCAGCATCGCCATCGAAAAATCCATGCTGAATTCCGAGGTGGGCTTCACGGCGAAGCTTCTGACCATCCTCGCGGAAAACGGCGTGTCCTTCGAGCACTGCCCCTCCGGCATCGACACCATCTCCGTCGTCGTGAACACGGAGCATTTCCTCCGGGCGAGAGACGACATCCTCATCGCCATCCAGAAACAGCTCGAGCCCGACGCCATGACCGTGGAGGACGGTCTTGCCATGCTCGCCGTCGTGGGCCGGGGCATGGTCTTCTCCAAGGGTACCGCCGCCCGGATATTCAAGGCCCTTGCCGACGCCAACATCAATGTCCGCATGATCGACCAGGGTTCCAGCGAGCTGAACATCATCGTCGGCGTCGAGGAACACGATTACGAAAACGCCATCCGCGCCATCTATCACGCGATGGAACCTCTCATGTAACGGAGAACATCATGCGCTTTACGAAAATGCAGGGCTGCGGCAACGACTACGTCTATGTGGACTGCTTCCGCGAGACGGTGGACGATCCCCCCGCCCTGGCCCGGGTGATCGCCGACCGGCATTTCGGCGTCGGCGGGGACGGGCTCATCCTCATCGTCCCGTCGGACACGGCGGATGCCCGGATGCGAATGTATAACGCCGACGGCTCCGAGGGCGTGATGTGCGGAAACGGCCTGCGCTGTGTCGCCAAATACGTCTACGACCACGGCATCATCCCCCCGGAACGCCGGGAGGCCGTGCTGGACACCGGCGACGGCCCGAAGTCCGTAACCCTGGACGTGGAAAACGGCAAGGCCGTGAGCGTCACGGCGGACATGGGTCAGCCGAAGCTCACAAGCGGGCTGCCCGAGGCCATCACCGTTTCCGGAAGGAAGCTCGTCTTCGTCGGCGTAGACATCGGAAACCCCCACGCGGTGTATTTTCTCCGGGAAAACCCCGCCCTGGACGCCGCGGACGTAAATGTCCTTCCCCTCGCCGCGATAGGTCCGGCCTTCGAGAACCATCCCCGCTTCCCAGACCGGGTAAACTCCGAGTTCATCACCCTCCGCTCCCGGCGGGAGATCGACCTCCGGGTGTGGGAGCGAGGCTCCGGGGAGACCCTCGCCTGCGGTACCGGCGCGGCGGCGGCGGTCTATGCCGGCATCCGGCTGGGCCTGCTGGAAACGGACGTTCTCGTCCATCTTCGGGGCGGGGATCTCCGCATCCGATACGGCGAAACGCCCCATCACTGCTTCATGACCGGTCCCGCCGTCGAGGTCTTCACCGGCGACTTCCCCATCAACTGATTTTTCGCCTCCCGCACGGACAAAAACCCGGGCGGGAGGTCAATTTATCCCAAATTTAGGAAATTTTTGCAAAAAAAGATTTGCAATTCGGGTTATATTGTGTTATATTTAACATGTATTTGTATAAACTCCGACGGTTCGGGACCTCCGGGCCGGATTGTTCGCGCCTCACGGGGACGCGGTTTCCACTCCATACCACACAGGAGGACACACCATGAAACGCACCAACATCTCCAACAACGTCATCCGTCGTCTTCCCCGCTACCTCCGCAAGCTGGACGACCTCCGCGCCAAGGGCGAGGAGCGCATCTCCTCCGGCGAGCTGGGTCGGCAGATGGGCCTGACCCCCTCCCAGATCCGGCAGGACTTCTCCTGCTTCGGTGAGTTCGGTCAGCAGGGCTACGGCTACAACATCGAATCCCTCAGCAAGGAGATCGGCCAGATTCTCGGCACCTACCGCGAATATTCCGCCGTCCTCGTCGGTCCCGGCCACCTGGGCACCGCGCTGGTGGAAAACTTCAACTTCATCATCGAGGGCTATACCTTCCTCGGCGCCTTCGACATCCGCCCGGAGATGATCGGCACCACCGTGGGCGGCTACCCCATCTACGACATCGCGACTTTGGGCGATTTTGTCAAGGAGCACAAGGTGGACATCGCCATCCTCACCGTGCCCCGGGAGCCCGCCCAGGAGCTGACGGACGTCCTGGTGGACGCCGGCATCCGCGCCATCTGGAACTTCACGAACGTGGAGCTGGACGTGGGCGACACCGAGACCCTGGTGGAGAACATCCACTTTGCCGACAGCCTTCTCGTCCTGACCTACCGCCTGGCCGAGCAGGACGACGCCCGGGAAAAGTGATGCCCGCCTCCGCGCCGGATACCATCGCCGCCATCGCCACAGGCTCCGTCCTCGCGGCCATCGGCGTGGTCCGCGTCAGCGGTCCGGACACTCTCCCCATCCTGGACCGGGTGTTTCGGCCGACGCAGGGCGGTCCCATGTCCGAACGCCCGGACCGCAAGCTCGTTTTAGGCCGCCTCTTCGACTCGGAAGGGGCGGTCCTTGACATATGCCTCGCCACTATCTCCCGCGGACCCAACAGCTACACGGGGGAGGACACCGCGGAGCTCCAGTGCCACGGCTCTCTCACGGTGCTGCGACAGGCGCTGCTGTCCCTCTTTGCCGCCGGAGCAAGACAGGCAAAGGCCGGGGAATTCACCCGCCGGGCCTTTCTGAACGGACGGATGGACCTCACCCAGGCGGAGGCCGTCATCGACCTCATCGACGCCGAGACCCCCCGCATCGCCCAAAACGCCGCCGCTCAGCTCGACGGCGCGATCTCCCGCCGCACGGACGGGGTCTACGACGCCCTCACCGCCATCTGCTCCCACTACCACGCCGTGCTGGACTATCCGGACGAGGACATCGAGCCCTTCATCCTCGCCCAGTACCGGGAAACGCTGGCGGAGGCCGCGGCGGAGCTGAACCGCCTTTCCGACACCTTCCGCCGGGGCAGCATCCTCAAAAACGGCGTGTCCTGCGTGATTTTGGGCCGGCCCAACGCGGGAAAATCCTCCCTTCTGAACGCCCTCGTGGGCTACGACCGCGCCATTGTGACGGACATCCCCGGCACCACCCGGGACACCATCGAGGAAAAAGCCGTCCTCGGCGGCGTGCTTCTGCGGCTGACGGACACCGCCGGTCTCCGGGAGACGGACGATCCCGTGGAACGCATGGGCGTCGCCCGGACCCAGGACGCCGCGGCAGGGGCGGAGCTGGCCCTCATCCTGCTGGACGGCTCGGAGCCTCTCGCCCCGGAGGACGAAGCCGTTCTCACTGCGGCAAAAGCCGCCAAACATGTCCTCGTCCTGCGGACAAAATCCGATCTTCCCCCGGCCTCCTGGCAGCGGGAGGACACGCTTCCCATCAGCAGCCGGACCGGGGACGGCCTTGCCGCCCTGGAAGCCGCCGTGGCGGGCCTCTATCCTCCGGACGCCGCCGTACCCGTGGGGCAGATGCTCACCAATCCCCGGCAGGCGGACGCCGTGGCCCGGGCCCTCGACTACATCCGCGCCGCCGTGGACGCCATGGACGCCGGCGTGTTCCCCGACGCCGTGCTGACAGAGATCGAAGGTGCGCTGGCCGCCCTGGGCGAGCTCTCCGGCCGGGTCGTGCGGGAGGACATCACCAACGGCATCTTCGCCCGCTTCTGTGTAGGCAAATAAAAACGCAAAAAATCCCCCGAGGGAGATGGGTTCTCTCTCGGGGGATCGCTGTATTCGGATCAGAACAAACTGCAGACCAGCTCCGTGTACGCCGCGGGATCGTCCAGGGGCAGACCGGCAATCAGCTCCGCCTGGGCGTACAGCACCATGGCCAGGCGCTTGGCCCGGGCCCTGTCCTCGGCGTAGGCTTTCTGCAGCGCCTCGAAGGCGGGATGGGAGCCGTTGAGCTCCAGCACACGCTTGGCCTTCACGTTGCCGCTTTCCGGGACCCCGGGGAGGTTCTGGAAATATTTCTCCATCTCCAGGGTGACCTCGCCCTCCGTGGTGAGGAACACAGGCTGGGTCTTGAGCTTGTGGCTCAGGCGCACCGTCTCGCACAGGCCGGGCAGGCTCTCCTTCACGAAGTCCAGAAGCTCCTTGGCCTCCTCCTCCTTCTTCTCGGTGTCGGCCTTCTCCTCGTCGGATTCCAGGCCCAGGTCGTCGGAGGTGACGTTGCAGAAGGGCTTGTCCTCATAGGTGTTCAGAAGCTGCATGACGAACTCGTCCACGTCGTCCGTGAGGCAGAGCATGTCGTAGCCCGCGGCCTTGACCGTCTCAGCCTGGGGCAGAGCCGCGGCGCGTTTTGCCGTCTCGGCGCAGGCGTAATAAATCTTCTCCTGGCCCTCCGGCATGGCCTTCACGTACTCTGCGAGGGTGACGAGCTTTTCCTCCTTCACGCTGTGGAAGAGGATGAGGTCCTTGAGCTGGTCCTTGTGCATGCCGTAGTCGCCCACGATGCCGTACTTGAGCTGGGGTGCAAAGGCGGAGTAGAAGGTGAGGTAGCTGTCCCGGTCCTCGTCCTTGAGGCGGGTCAGCTCCGCCTGAATCTTCTTTTCCAGGTTCCCGGCGATGATCTTGAGCTGGCGGTCATGCTGCAGAAGCTCCCGGGAGATGTTGAGGCTCAGGTCCGGGGAATCCACCACGCCCCGCACAAAGCGGAAATGCTCCGGGACAAGATCGGCGCATTTTTCCATGATCATGACGCCGTTGGAGTAGAGCTGCAGCCCCGGCTGGTAGTCCCGGGTGTAGTAGTCGTAAGGGGCCTTCGCGGGGATAAACAGCATGGCCTTGTAGCTCGTCAGGCCCTCGGCGTTCACGCGGATGACGCCCACGGGGTCGGCGGTGTCGTGGAAATGCTCTTTATAGTACGCCTTGCAGTCCTCGTCCGAGACCTCGCTCTTGGGACGCTGCCAGATGGGGACCATGGTGTTCACGACTTGATCCTCGGAAACGGTGTTGTAGGCGCCCTTGCCGTCCTCGCCGCCCTTCTCGTCCCATTCCCGGCGCTCCACGGTCATGTGGATGGGCCAGCGGATGTAGTCGGAGTATTTCTTCACCAGTTCCTTCAGCCGCCAGCTCTCGAGATAGTCGGAGTAGTCCTCTCCGTCCGTATCGGCCTTGAGACGCATGACGACGTCCGTGCCGACGGCATCCTTCTCGCAGGGGGTGATGGTGTATCCGTCCGCACCGGTGGAATGCCACGTGTACGCCTCGTCGGAGCCGAAGGCCCGGGTCACGACGGTGACCTCGTCCGCCACCATGAACGCGGAGTAGAAGCCCACGCCGAACTGCCCGATGACGTCGAGGCCGTCGGTGCTTTCCGCGTCGCCCAGGGTCTCCCGGAACTTATTCGTGCCGCTGGAGGCGATGACGCCGAGGTTTGTCTCCAGCTCGTCCTTCGTCATGCCGATGCCGTTATCCGACACCGTGATGGTCCGGGCATCCTTGTCCACGTCCACCCGGATGCGAAAATCCTCCCGGGACATGCCCACGGAGGCATCCGTCAGACCGCGGTAGCAGAGCTTGTCGATGGCGTCGGAGGCATTCGACAGGATCTCCCGGAGAAAAATCTCCTTGTGGGTATAGATAGAGTTGATCATGAGGTCCAAAAGCCGCTTGGACTCCGCCTTGAATTGCTTTTTAGCCATGGTTTGCATACGACCTTTCCGCGAGTTAGCACTCGTTTTATCTGAGTGCTAATTTACCACGCTTCGGCAGGGATGTCAAGTCCCGGCGGAATTTATTCACAATAAGTTAAAATAGATTACAGGGCAATTACAGATCGGAATTTTCTCTTTACAACGGTCAATCGTTTGACTATAATTGACATAACATGATTTACATAATGCAGAGGTATGCCATGAAGCGGCCAACAATGCTCCTCCTGATCGGGATATTGCTCCTCTCGCTGTGCGCCTGCGGCGCACAGGGTGCGGCGGAGCCTGCCCAGACTCCCGCTGTGTCGGAGACCGCGGCCGCTGCGACCCCCGTGCCGGAAACGCCGGTCCCCACCGAGCCTCCCGCGCCGGCGGAGGAACCCGCCTCCCTCCCGGAGCTTCCCGCCCCGGCGGAGGACTGGGCGGAGGCGTACCTCGATTTTCTGGACGACAACTACGATATTTTCGCCGCTCTTTGGCCGGAGGGCCTCGCCGGCGTCGGCTTCATCGACCTGGACCTGGACGGCACGCCGGAGATGATCCTCTTCGACCAGGGAGCCTCCGCCACCCTCGGCGCCCAGCTTTTCGATGTTACGGACGGGCAGGTGTACTGCGTTTCCAGCGTGCTGGACGCCGCGAAGGGCGCCTTTGACGACGCCCATTTCGCCGCCGCCTCCGTCTGCACCAGCTATTTCGAGTCCTTCCGGCTCTCCCGCACGGCGGAGGGCTTTACCTTCTGGGTCGCCAGCGCCAACGGCACCATGGAGGACTCCTGGGACGAGATCATCCGTTTCGAGAGCTCCGCCGGTGCCGGATGCCTCGCGCCGGTGAGCGTATGCACGAGGCAGCTCACCGTCGATCCCGACAGCGGCAAGGTCACGGAGGAGCGCTACCTCGTGGGCGGGGAGGAGGCAGACCGCGCCGCTTACGAATCCGCAGCGGCGGTATACATCGAAGCCCCGGACCTGGGCTACGAGGGCAAGGGCGTGTTCCTCTGGACCGATATGCAGCGCTACGACACCACCTACGACGGCCTCATGGCCATGGCCCAGGACGCGGCGGCGGCCTACGTTCCCATCGCATAACGAAACGAACATTCTCCCTCCGGGCGGCGAAATGCCGCCCGGATTTTTGCGTTTGGGGTTGTTTGCCGGACGAATTTGATATATAATGTAAAATCGGAAGATTACACCAATCACTTTAACTTTTTCGGACGGTGACCAGCCATGCCTACCCAATGGAAGCGCTCCCCGGAGGAGCTTCACAAAACCTATATCGCGAATACCGAGGCCTTCTACCGCGTCGCCGGACGGGAGCTTGCCGGACAGATGGATAAATTCTGCACGGACTGCGCCCTGCAGCTCTTTGCCCGCGGCGCGCGGCTGGGGGAGGAGCATGTCGCCGCGGTGAACGCGCTGTACTCCCGGGGACAGAAGCAGCCGGACTGGCTTCTCTGGGCGCTGTCCACCGCCGTGGGCGAGAGCGGGGATTTTCTGCCGCCCCTGTTTTTCTGGACCCTGACGGAGCAGGACGCCCGCCACGGCACGGACCACTCCCGGGTGTTCATCCGCATGCTGACGAACATCCTGCTCTATGTGGCGGCGGCGGACGACGACGTCACCTACGCCGAGGCGGAGTACATCACCGAATGCGGCGAGAAGCTCTCCGCCCTGTGCGACAGCGGCGGCGTAAAGCCCGGAAAGCCCGGACTGCGGGCAGCGGATTTCGTCACCAGCGCCGAGGAATCCTTCCTCACGAAAAATCCTCCCCAGACCTCCGTCTCCGGCGGGACGGCGCAAACTCCCGGTGTCACGGGGACGGATGCCGCGGAACCCACTCCCGAGACGGAGAAACCCAGCCTCGACGAGCTCATGGCCCAGCTCGATGATCTCGTGGGCCTCGCCGCCGTGAAAAAAGACGTGAAGTCCACCATGAACCTCATCAAGGTCCGCAAGCTCCGGGAGGAAAACGGCCTGCCTGTGGCCCCTATGAGCATGCATATGGTGTTCACGGGAAACCCCGGCACCGGGAAGACCACCGTCGCCCGGCTCATCGGCGGGCTGTATAACGCCATCGGTGCTCTGACGAAGGGCCAGCTTGTGGAGGTGGACCGCTCCGGCCTGGTGGCTGGGTATGTGGGCCAGACCGCCATCAAGACCCAGGAGGTCATCACCTCCGCCCTGGGCGGAGTGCTCTTCATCGACGAAGCCTACTCCCTGGCCTCCGGCGGCGAGAACGACTTCGGCCGAGAGGCCATCGAAACACTGTTGAAGGCCATGGAGGACCACCGGGACGATCTCGTGGTCATCGTGGCGGGGTACACGGACCCCATGGAGAAGTTCCTGGACTCCAACCCCGGTCTGGAGAGCCGCTTCAACAAATACATCGAGTTCCCCGACTACAACGGCGACGAGCTCAACGCCATCTTTCACATGCAGTGCAAAAAGAACGGTTATGAGCTGGACGAGGAGGCCGAGGCCACCGCGAAGGAGTTCTTCGCAGAGCTCTACGCCGACCGGGACGAAAACTTCGGCAACGGCCGGGACGTCCGCAACCGCTTCGAGGACATGGTGGTCCGGCAGGCAAACCGCGTCGCCGCCATGGAATCCCCCGCCAAAGAGGACCTCATCACCTTCACCAAAGCCGATTTCTTCCCCGCGGAAGACGACGCCTGAACGAACATCCTATGGAAGACAAGCACCTGGGCGTTTACGTCCACATCCCCTTCTGCGCGTCTAAATGCGGCTACTGCGACTTCTACTCCCTCGCCGGCTGCAGCGACCGCATGGGGGCATACCAGACCGCGCTTCTGCGCCATATCAAGGAAGCCTCCGCCACCATGGCCCCGTACTACATCGACACCGTGTACTTCGGCGGCGGCACACCGAGCTATTACGGCGCCCGCCGCATCGCGGACGCCTTCAACGCCCTCAAGCGCTCCGGCCGGGTGCTGAAAGCCGCCGAGGTCACCATGGAGTGCAACCCCGACAGCGTATCCCGCCGGGAGCTTCGCGTCCTCCGCAAAGAGGGCGTGAACCGCATCTCCCTCGGCGTCCAGTCCGCCAGCGACGACCTTTTGAAGATCATCGGACGCCGCCACAACTTCTCCCAGGTGAAGCGCGCCGTAAAATCCATCCGGGCCGAGGGCTTCCGGAACCTCAGCGTGGACCTCATCTACGGCCTGCCGAATCAGACCCGGGACGACTGGGCCGATACCCTCGCGCGGGTCCTGGAGCTGGAGCCGGAGCATATCTCCTGCTACGGCCTCAAGCTGGAGGAAGGTACGCCCATGTACCGGGACTACCTCGGCAGTCCCGTCATCCCCACGGACGACGACCAGGCGGATATGTATCTCTACGCCGTCCAGACCCTGGCGCTGTATAACTACGGTCAGTACGAAATCTCCAACTTCGCCCGGCGGGGCTTCGAGTCCCGGCACAACATGAAATACTGGGACCTGCAGGACTACCTGGGCTTCGGTCCCGGCGCACATTCCTGCATCGGGGACACCCGGTACAGCTTCGTCCGGTCCCTGGACAGCTACATCGACGGCGTCACCCGGGGCGACAACATCCTGGACGAATACGAAAAGCTCGACGAGCTGGACCAGGCCTCGGAGTACATCCTCCTGGGCATGCGCCGGGGCAGGGGCATCTCGGGCGAGGAATACCACCGCATCTACCGCAGCGACTTCGCTCCTTTGGAGGAGCTTCTGCGGGAATACGAAAAAGACGGCTGGACGAAGCGCCGCCCGGACGGACGCTGGTGCTTCACCCCCACGGGCTTTCTGCTCTCCAACATCCTCATCGGCTCTCTCCTGGACGCGCAGGCCCAGCACCGCCTGAGCGCGAACCCCTGGATGGAAGACACCGCCGATCTCGGGCGCATCGAGCTTCCCTCGGATCGGGACATCCACTGAAAAACGATCTCCGTTTTGCATGACATGGTAAGAAAGGGAAAAAACTATGGCAGGCAAGCATGTTGAAAAAACACCCTGCAGCCGCACCGAGCCCCGGACCTATGACGCCGGATCGGACCGCCGCCGGGAACCCAACAACGTATACGTCGTCACCCCCGAGCGGGCCGGAAGCCGTTCCCGCCGGGATGACTATGAGCTCGACCGCCGGGACGACGCTCCCGGCTTCCGTCGAATGACATGGCTGATCCCCGTCATCGCGGTCCTCGCGGTGGCGGTGATCGTCCTGGGCGTCACCCTCGCCTGGGCCAACGCCGTCTCCTCCCTGGACACCATCTTCCCGAACGTCACCGTGAACGGCATCGACGTAGGCGGAATGACGCCGGAGGAAGCTCTCGCCGCGCTGGAAACCGGCATCGCCGCCTCGGACCCATACCACAACCAATCCGTGAACGTCCTTCTGCCCCTGGACCACACCCTCACCGTCACGGCGGCGGAGGTGGGCCTCGTCAGCGGCACAGATGCCGCGGCTCTGCTGGACGCCGCCTGGGGCTACGGCCGGACGGGGACGCCCCTGCAGAACCTGAAAGCCTACCGCGCCGCAAAACGCACGCCCGTCGTTCTGATGGTGGACACCTCCGCGGAGGCCCCCACGCTGGACGAAAACGCCCTGCGCACCATCGTAAACACGGCGGTCAGCGAGGTAAACGCCCTCCTTTTGGACACCTCCGCCGAGATCGGTGAAGATGGCATCACCCTCACGAAGGGCATGACCGCCTCCCGGGTGGACGCGGACGCTGTCACGGAGCAGGTGAAGACCGCCTTCCTCACCCGGAACTACGCCGACATCACCGCCGAGGCAATTACCACCGACGCCGGTGAGGCCAGCGTGTCCGACGCGGACTTTTTGCAGTCCATCTACGATTCCGTTTTCACGGAGCCGGTGAACGCCGCCTACGACAAGGAGACCGGCGGCGTCATCGAGGGCAAGCAGGGCGTGAGCTTCGACATGGAAGAGGCCCTGAAGCTCTGGACCGCCGCCCAGCCGGGAGAGAAGGTCTTCCTGCCCTTCATCCTCACCGACCCGGACATCATGGACCTGGCGGATGCCCTGTTCCGGGACTGCCTCGCGGAAAAGAGCACCTCCCTCTCCGGGTCCTCCGGCGCCCGCATCAACAACATCACCCTGGCCGCCCGGGCCATGAACGACACCGTCGTGAACCCCGGCGAGACCTTCGACTACAACTCCTGCCTGGGCGAGCGCACCGCCGCCCGGGGGTATCAGTCCGCCGGCGCCTACTCCGGCGGCAAGCACGTGGACCAGATCGGCGGCGGCATCTGCCAGGGCAGCTCCACCCTGTACTACTGCGCCATGGTCGCAAACCTGAACATCACCGTCCGCTACTGCCACTATTTCGTCGTGGGGTACCTGCCCTGGGGCATGGACGCCACGGTGAGCTGGGGCGGACCGGATTTCCGCTTCGTGAACAGCCGGAACTACCCCATCAAGATCAAGGCCTGGGTGTCCGACGGACAGCTCACCGTCCAGATCTGGGGCACGGACGAGGACGGAAGCTATGTCCGCCTGACGAACGAGACCTGGCAGGACGACGAATACTACTACGCCCAGACCTACCGCACGGTGTACAACGCCGACGGCTCCCAGCGCAGCAGCGTAAAGGAAGCCTACAGCTCCTACCACCGCTACGAGGCCGGGGAGGAGACTCCCGCGCCGGAGCCCACCCCCACGAATACCCCCGAGCCGACACCCACGCCCACACCGCCCCCGGCTGCCAACACGCCGGAGCCCACCCCGGAGCCTACGCCCGAGCCCACGCCCGTGCCCACGCCTCCCCCCGCCGCGGAAACCGGCGGGGAGGACGACACCACCAGCGACCAGGGCGAATGAATTCAAACAACCGTTTGGGAGGATATAGATGACTAAGCAAAAATTCTACGTCACGACGCCGATCTACTACCCGTCGGACAATCTGCACATCGGCCACAGCTACTGCACCGTCGCCACGGATGCCCTCGCCCGCTACAAACGCATGCGCGGGTACGACGTGATGTTCCTCACCGGCACGGATGAGCACGGCCAGAAGATCGAGGACAAGGCCAAGGAAGCCGGCTGCACCCCAAAGGAATTCGTGGACCGCATCGTGGAGGGTCCCCGGGGCGTCCAGGCTCTCTGGAAGCTCATGAACATCTCGAACGACCGCTTCATCCGCACCACGGACGACTACCATGTCGCCTCCGTACAGCGGGTCTTCCGCAAGATGTACGATAACGGCGACATCTATAAAAGCGTCTACAAGGGCAAGTACTGCAAGCCCTGCGAGAGCTTCTGGACGGAAAGCCAGCTGGTGGACGGCAAATGTCCCGACTGCGGACGTCCCGTCATCGACGCCGAGGAAGAGGCTTACTTTTTCCGCGCCTCGAAATACGCCGACCGGATCCGGGACCTGCTGCTGAACACCGACTTTCTGGAGCCCCGCAGCCGCGTGAACGAAATGGTGAACAACTTCATCGACTGCGAAGGCGGCCTGCAGGACCTCTGCGTCTCCCGCACCAGCTTCACCTGGGGCATCCCCGTGGACTTCGATCCCGGTCACGTGGTCTATGTGTGGCTCGACGCTCTCTTCAACTACGTCACCGCCCTCGGCTATCTGAACGACAAGTACGACGACATGGACCGCTGGCCCGGGGTGAACATCGTGGGCAAGGAGATCGTTCGCTTCCACTCCATCTACTGGCCTGCCTTCCTCATGAGCGTGGGTCTGCCCCTGCCCCAGAAGGTCTACGGTCACGGCTGGCTGCTTTTGGACGGCGGCAAGATCTCCAAGTCCA